>JAJQIP010000149.1 GCA_021199145.1 Porphyromonadaceae bacterium
GTAGGAAGTATAATTCTTGATTTTATGCGAGAAAATAATCTCTCCACTGAGAATGTTCATATTTTTGAGGAAGAGTGTACCCAATCAGCCATTTCTTTGGCTTTTCTGAATGAGCAAAATGACGCCCAATATGCCTTTTACAGTCGATTTCCTGAGAAGAGGCTCAGTTGTGAATGGCCTGTTGTCGAAGCAGATGATCTCCTTATTTTTGGCTCTTTCTATGCCGTGGACCCTCTCTTACGAGACAAAATACGGGAGTTTGTCACTTACGCTAAGGCGCAAAAGGCCATTATTTACTATGATGTGAATTTCAGAAAGTCACATGCTCATGAGATAGACCAAATTATGCCTGCATTCATCGAAAATATCGGTTATGCGGATATTGTACGAGGGTCGGCCGAGGATTTTGAAATTCTATTGCAGGAGCGTGTTGCAGAAAGAGTTTACCGTGATTATTTTTCGTCCGGTTTACACAATTTTATATATACGGATGGTGGAAATGGGGTCGATTTTTTCTCCCCTTCGGGATATCACCATATAGATACTCCTTCGATAAAAACGGTCAGTACAATCGGAGCAGGAGACAGTTTCAATGCGGGAATCCTTTTCGGGTTATGGCAAAAGGATATCAGGAAAGAAGAGATATCGGCTCTTTCGCTTAACGGTTGGGAAGAGATAATAAAATACGGAATCTCTTTTTCTGCAGAGGTTTGTCAATCTTATGACAATTACATATCCCTGGAGTTTGCCGCACAGTATAGATAGGGAACCGCCTTTTGAAAGTTTTTCTATCGGATAAGCTAAATGCCAAATTAATCATTTATCTTTGCCCGCAAATTTTTGTTTTCGGCGGTTACTCCTTGATTTTTTACCTCAATCAGTCGTTTGTCGAGACACGTAGATAATCCATTAATACAGAAATATTATGAAGACTTTCGAAGAGTTAGGCGTATGTCCCGAAATTCTCAAAGCCATTACTGAACTTGGGTATGCACAACCTATGCCTGTACAGGAAGAGGTAATTCCCCTGTTGCTTCACGAAAAGACAGATATAGTCGCCCTTGCTCAAACGGGAACCGGGAAAACGGCCGCTTTTGGAATTCCAGTCATACAGAAAACGGACCTCTCTTCCAATTGTACTCAGACACTTATCCTTAGTCCTACACGGGAATTGTGCTTGCAAATAGCTGGTGATATCAACGATTATTCCGCTTATGTGGACCAGTTGAAGGTGCTTCCCGTATATGGGGGATCGAGTATTGAGAGCCAGATACGTGCCTTAAAAAAGGGGGTACACATCATCGTGGCGACCCCTGGACGTCTCATCGATTTGATTAATCGGCATATGGTCCAATTGGATAATGTCCATACCGTGATTATGGATGAGGCTGATGAGATGTTGGATATGGGATTTACAGACAGCATCAACGAGATTCTTTCGAAAGTTCCCGAAGAACGGAATATGTTGCTCTTTTCGGCAACCATGCCCGCCGATATTTCCCGTATTGCCCAAAAGTATATGCATTCACCGAGGGAAATTGTTATCGGGACGAAGAATGAAGGAGCCAAGAATGTGAAGCATGTTTATTATTTAGTGCATGCTAAAGACAAATATTCTGCTTTGAAGCGCATTGCCGACTACTACCCCAACATATATGGAATCATTTTCTGCCGTACTCGTCTGGAAACGCAGGAAATTGCTGATGCCTTGATTAAGGATGGATATAACGCTGATTCCTTGCATGGAGACCTTTCGCAACAACAGCGGGATGCGGTCATGCAAAAATTCCGTCTACGTAATCTGCAATTGTTGGTAGCCACTGATGTCGCTGCCAGAGGACTTGATGTGGATGACCTTACGCATGTTATCAATTACGGATTGCCGGAAGATTTAGAGACATATACCCACCGAAGTGGCCGTACGGGTCGTGCTGGGAAGACGGGAACGTCAATTGCCATTATCCATATCAAGGAAAAGCGGAGGATGCGTGATATTGAACGGATGATTGGTAAGAAGTTTGAAAAGGGGACGATTCCTACGGGAAAGCAGATTTGTGAGAAACAACTTTATAATCTTATCGACCGCATCGAAAAAGTTAAAGTCAATGAAGATGAAATCGCCGCTTATTTGCCGATCACGTTAAAGAGACTCTCTTGGCTTTCAACTGAAGATTTGGTGAAACGGGTCGTTTCGCTTGAATTCAACCGTCTGCTCGATTATTATGCTGATGCTACTGAACTTGATGTTCCTTCTGAAAATGCTTCTTGGGAAAAAGGAGAGAAAGAGGGTACCCGGACAAGAAGGAGGGAGCATTCATCGGAATTCTCCTCTTTACGGATTAATTTGGGCAAGGCCGACGGGTTTTATCCGAATACTTTGATTGATTTGATAAATAAAAATATACCTGGACGGATTGTTATCGGAAAGATAGATATTTTCCCTGAATCTTCTCGATTTGAAGTTGAAGAGACAGAATCCCACCGTGTCATAGCGATGCTCCGGAATCTCAATTTTTTCGGGAAGCAGATACAGGTCGGACCAGACGAAGGAAGAGGGAGAAATACACATTTTGAGGGCGAAAAACGGCAGAATCGTCATCAAAGAGAGGAATACAATTCCTCGAAGCCAAGGTATAAGGAGTACTCGTTTGACGAACGAAAGAGAAAAGGCAAAGGAGGCTCTGGAAGGAAACCGTATAAAAACTAGAGGATGCTTGTAACGGCTTGAAATATTTTGTACTTTTGTTTCAACTAAATGAAAGTACATGCGTTTGACTCCGATTTTCAATTTGTATTTTGGTCACCGGCAACATCTCCATGTGCAATATGCTACGCAGGGGGATGACATACAAAAAGAGCAATTGCGCTATTTGTTGGAGACAGCACAAAATACGGAAATTGGGAGACTTTATGGCTTTCATGAGATAAAAACCTACGATGATTTTACCAATCGGGTACCTGTTATTGATTATGAAGGATTGAAACCCTATGTAGACCGTATGCTACGGGGTGAAAACAGACTGATATGGCCCTCGAAAATAAAATGGTTTGCCAAATCTTCCGGGACAACTAACGACAAGAGCAAGTTTATCCCCGTTAGTGATGAATGTTTGAAGAAGTGTCATTACCAAGGTGGTTTTGATGTTGTAGCGACCTATTTCCGCAATTATCCGCACAATAAATTTTTTGGAGGGAAAAGTCTTGTCTTGGGAGGTAGCCATGCCATTAACCCCCTTTCCCGTGGAATTTCCTGCGGCGATTTGTCCGCCATCTTGTTGCAGAATAGCAGTATGTTGGTAAATATGCTGCGGGTTCCTCCCTTGAGAATTGCTATCATGGACGAATGGGAGGCGAAGATAAAGGCAATTGTCAAGGATACCATTCATCGCAATGTCGTGAGTTTGTCGGGTGTCCCGTCGTGGATGATGACGCTTATCAAGCAAATTTTACAGGAAAGCGGTGCACAGAATTTGTGTGAGGTGTGGCCCAATCTTGAGGCCTTTTTCCATGGGGGAATCAGTTTTGACCCTTATCGGCAATATTACAAGGAATTGATACCTTCGGAAAAGATGCATTATGTCGAGATTTATAATGCTTCAGAAGGATTTTTCGGAATGCAGGATGATCCGTCCAAATCTGATTTGTTGCTCATGCTCGATTTGGGTGTATTTTTCGAATTCATGCCCTTAAGTGAATTGGATAAGGATAATCCGGAATTGCTTCCTTTGTGGGAAATTAAGGCTGGTGAAAATTATGCGTTAGTTCTGTCATCGACCAATGGCCTTTGGCGTTACCTTATAGGCGACACAGTGAAAATAACCTCGACATCGCCGGTGAAATTTACGATTTCCGGTCGGACGAAGCACTTTATCAACGCTTTTGGAGAGGAGTTGATGGTTGCGAATGCTGAGAAGGGAATTTCTAAGGCATGTGAAGCGACGGGGAGTGAAGTTATCAATTATAGTGTCGCTCCTATTTTCATGTCGGACAAACGACGTGGATGCCACCAATGGCTTATTGAATTCGAAAAAATGCCGGCTAATCTCGATGTTTTTGCGGACATTCTTGATAAAGCTTTACAGGAGGTCAATTCGGATTATGAGGCGAAACGCTATAAGGGGATTTTCCTCGACCGTCTTGAGGTTATTGTGGCAAAACCCCATCTTTTCGATGATTGGTTACGTGAAAAGGG
Source organism: Porphyromonadaceae bacterium (assembly GCA_021199145.1). GTDB lineage: Bacteria > Bacteroidota > Bacteroidia > Bacteroidales > UBA11471 > Caccoplasma. Next base: position 4,193 of record JAJQIP010000149.1, read on the forward strand.
GAAATTGGGTGGTCAACACAAGATTCCCCGTTTGAGTAACGACCGTATTCTCATGGAAGAATTGTTGAAAATGAATAAATAATTAACCATCACCTTTTCTTATGGAAAAAAAATTCAAACGGATACTTGTCACGACGGCTCTTCCTTATGCGAATGGACCCGTGCATATTGGACATTTGGCAGGGGTATATGTGCCTGCCGATATTTATACCCGTTATCAACGTCTCAAGGGGCGTGATGTCATCTTTATCGGAGGTTCGGACGAACATGGTGTGCCCATTACTTTGAAAGCCAGAAAAGAGGGAGTCTCTCCACAAGATATTGTCGACCGCTATCATGCGCTTATCAAGGACTCCTTTGAGGAATTTGGCATCTCGTTCGATATATATTCCCGTACGACCTCTAAAATACATGAGGAGTTGGCCTCGAATTTCTTTCGCACGCTTTATGACAAGGGCGTGTTTATCGAGAAAGAGAGTGAACAGTACTATGACGAAGAGGCCCAACAATTCCTTGCTGACCGTTATATTACCGGCACATGTCCGCACTGTGGCAACGAACATGCTTACGGAGACCAATGTGAAGCATGCGGCATTTCCCTGAATGCTACCGATCTTATCAATCCCAAGTCGGCCATTAGCGGTAGTACACCCGTCATGAAAAAGACAAAACACTGGTATTTGCCGCTTGACCGGTATGAAGAATTTTTGCGTCAATGGATTCTCAAGGAACATACGGAGTGGAAACCGAATGTGTATGGTCAATGTAAATCGTGGCTCGATATGGGGCTGCAACCCCGTGCCGTGAGTCGTGATCTTGATTGGGGTATTCCTGTCCCTGTTGAGGGGGCCAAAGGAAAAGTCCTCTATGTCTGGTTTGATGCTCCTATCGGTTATATCTCCAATACGAAAGAATTGTTGCCCGATACATGGGAGCGTTATTGGAAAGACCCCGAGACAAAACTTGTCCACTTCATCGGTAAAGATAATATCGTCTTCCACTGTATTGTGTTCCCTATCATGTTGAAGGCGGAAGGGAGTTATATCTTACCTGAAAACGTTCCGGCCAATGAGTTTCTCAATCTGGAGGGGAATAAAATATCAACCTCACGCAATTGGGCTGTGTGGTTGCACGAATATCTCAAAGAGTTCCCGGGCAAACAGGATGTGTTGCGCTACGCCCTTACGGCGAATGCCCCTGAAACGAAAGATAACGATTTCACTTGGAAAGACTTTCAAGCACGTAACAACAATGAATTAGTAGCGATTCTTGGCAATTTCATCAACCGTTCCTTGGTGCTTACCCATAAATATTTCGATGGAAAGGTGCCCGTTTGTGGAGAGTTGACGGATTATGATAAAGAGACCTTGCGGGAATTTTCCGATATTAAAACCCGTCTTGAGAATAATATCGAGAATTATCGTTTCCGTGATGCCTTGAAAGAGGCGATGAATCTTGCCCGTATCGGGAATAAGTATCTTGCAGATACGGAACCGTGGAAATTAGTGAAGAAAGATATTTCCCGTGTAGCGACTATTCTTAATTTCGCTTTACAAATTTCAGCGAATTTGGCGATTGCCTTTGAACCGTTCCTTCCTTTTGCGGCTCAAAAAATACGGAAAATGTTGGGTATGGGTACTCCCGAATGGAATCAGTTGGGAAGGGTTGATATCCTCGCTCCTCATGCGTGTCTGGCCCAGCCTGAACTTCTTTTTGAGAAAATCGGTGATGACCTTATAGCGGCTCAGATACAAAAATTGAACGATACGAAGGTGGCCAATGAGAAGGCCAATTATACACCAGAACCGATTGCGCCGACGATTGAATACGATGACTTTGGAAAACTTGATATTCGGGTGGGGAAAGTTCTGGAATGCAAGAAATTGCCCAAAGCGGATAAATTGTTGCAATTCAAAATTGACGACGGATTAGGCGGACGTACGATTGTTTCGGGAATTGCCAAACAATATCGACCGGAAGATTTGGTGGGAAAGCAAGTATGTTTTGTCGCTAATTTGGCCCCTCGCCGTCTGAAGGGAGTTGAATCACAGGGAATGATACTTTCGGCCGAGGATGCCGATGGCCGTGTGGTTGTGATTACCCCTCAACAGGATGTTACCCCCGGCTCTTGTGTAAAATAACAGGAGTTATCCATAGCCTCCACGTCCCTTGGGTACTGTTTTACGACTTATCTGTATATGAAAGCCCCCACTTTTTCGATTATCACCATTACATTTAATGCGGCATCGACGCTTGAATCGACCTTGCAATCGGTTGCGGCCCAGCAGGAAACCGATTATGAATATCTTCTTGTCGATGGTGCATCGTCGGATGGAACGGTGGCTTTGGCCCGACAATACGATTGCGTGACCTCTATTGTCAGTGAACCGGACCAGGGACTCTATGATGCTATGAATAAGGGAATTCAGAGAGCGAAAGGGGAGTATCTCCTTTTTCTCAATGCTGGGGATTCTTTATATGCTCCGGACACTTTGAAAAACATAAGCGGTTTTATCGAAAAATATCGGCCTGATATTCTTTATGGTGAGACGGCTATCGTTGATAGTAGTCGTCATTTTGTTAGCATGCGCCGTTTGAAGGCTCCGGAAAAACTTACCTGGAAAAGTTTCAGAATGGGGATGTTGGTTTGTCATCAAGCGTTTATTGCCCGTAGGGAGTTAGTGCCGATGTACGATCTTTCTTATCGTTTTTCAGCTGATTTTGATTGGTGCATTCGGTGTTTGAAAAAAGCGCATAGTGTTGTCAATACCCATCTCACACTTGTCAATTATCTCAATGAAGGGGTAACCACTCGTCATCGAAATGCCTCTCTCAAAGAGCGTTATCGTATTATGGTCAAGTATTACGGGGTCATTCCCGTTTTATTGTTACACCTTTGGTTTGCCCTCCGGTATTATGCGGCCCGTCTTCTGGGGCGGCAACTCTAAGCGATGTTGCGGAACGAGGATAAAATGATTCTTTAGGAAATTATAGTTGGTTGACTTTGTCAACAGGTCCACCTTCGAAGAAGTTGATGATATTGCGGGAAACATGTGCGGCCATTTCGTGACGTATTTCTACCGTTTGCGTGCCTATGTGGGGAGTCATGACCACGTTATCAAGCGAAAGGAGTTCGGGAATAGGGTAATTACAGTTTTCGAAGACATCCAGTCCGGCTGCCCAGATTTCCCCTTGTCGCAATGCTTTGGCCAAAGCCTCTTCATCGACCAAAGGCCCTCGTGCGGTATTGAGGAGTATAGCGGTTGATTTCATTTTTTTCAAGGCCTGTTCATCGATAATATGATGTGTCTCCTCGTTATATGGGGCATTGAGCGATACGACATCCGCCGTACGTAACAATTCATCCAAAGACAAGTAGGTCGCTTTGTATTCTTGTTCAACCGACTTTTCCAGTTGGTGCCGATTGTGGTAGACGATTTTCATGCCTGCAGCCAGTGCCCGACGGGCCAAGGCACGACCGATACGTCCCATTCCGATAATCCCCAATGTCGCTCCGTAAATTGAATGTCCGAGATTGGTTAGGAGAGCTACTTTTATAGAGCCTGGAATACGTATGCGTCGGTCAAGTTCGGATATGCGCCGGCTGACGGCTAACAGTAATCCCATGGCTTGGTCGGCAGTGGGTTCAGTTACAGGACCTGGCGTATTGGTGACTTGGATTCCCTTGCTCGTAGCATAGGGAATATCGATGTTGTCGTATCCGACGGCGTAGTTCGATATGATTTTCAGTTTCGACGCGGCATCCATGAGCCTTTTATCCACGGGAAAATCATACATAGATTGTAAGGCATCGTACTCGGCAATCCTATCGAGTACCTCTTCGTAAGAAAAACTCTCTACTCCGTCGGGAGGGAAGGTCACATCATATTTCCGAATCAATTCGGCATATCCTTCCCGCCACATATTGTAAGTAACCAAGACTTTCTTTTTCTCCATGGATATAGATTTAATTACAAAAATAAGAAAATTTTAGCCCGAAAGGAACTGATGTTTCATTTTAGCGGTCAGAAACGAAACGGAAATAAGTAAATAGTTTACTTTTGTAGAGATTATCGGTTTGCGCAATGATTCTCAACTATATTTGGATATTCTTTTTTGTCGTGGCTTTTGTGGTCGCCGTGGTACAGACCTTTTTAGACCATCTCGGAGTATGGTCTGAAATCATGAATGCAACCTTTTCTTCGGCCAAGACAGCCTTTGAAATCTCTTTGGGCTTAACCGGTGTCCTCTCTTTGTGGATGGGATTGATGAAAATCGGTGAACGTGGTGGCGTTATTGCCACCTTTTCCCGTTGGATAAGTCCCCTTTTTGTACGCCTATTTCCTGACCTGCCCAAAAATCATCCAGTTTTCGGTTCTATTTTTATGAACATTTCAGCCAATATGTTAGGGCTCGATAATGTGGCTACACCGTTGGGATTAAAGGCCATGAAGGAGATGCAGGAACTGAATCCGAAGAAAGACACAGCCAGTAATCCCATGATTATGTTTTTGGTGTTGAATACCACAGGACTGACACTTGTACCTCTGGGGGTCATGGTATATCGGGCTCAAATGGGAGCGGCAAACCCCTCGGAAATTTTTCTCCCTATACTTATCGCGACTTATTGCTCAACCCTTGTTGGTCTTATAGCGGTGTGTATAAAACAGCATATTTCTCTTTTCGACCGGGTGATACTTGGCACTATCGGAGGGTTGACCCTTTTCATTGGAGGAGTCCTGCTCTTTTTTGCTCGGTTGTCTACCGAACAGGTTTCCCTTTATTCGAGTTTTGCCGCTAATGGATTGCTATTTACCCTTATTATTGTTTTCCTTTTAGCGGGTATATATCGAAAAATCAATGTCTATGAGGCCTTTATCGAGGGGGCAAAGGAGGGCTTTAAGACAGCGGTCACCATTATTCCCTATCTTGTTGCCATTCTTGTCGCCATTGCTGTGTTCCGGGCGTCGGAAGCGATGGATTTTCTTATTGCGGGGATTACCCGATGCGTTGATGCGTTGGGGATCAATTCCGACTTTGTAGGTGCCTTGCCCACGGCTCTCATGAAACCGTTGAGTGGTAGTGGGGCACGAGGAATGATGGTGGATGCCATGTCTACTTATGGAGTTGATTCCTTTGTGGGGAAGCTTGCCTCAACCATACAAGGTTCGACAGATACTACATTTTACATTCTTTCCGTTTATTTCGGTAGTGTGGGAATCCGCAAGACCCGTTACGCTGCAGGATACGGTTTATTAGCCGATTTTGTCGGCATTGTGGCGGCTATCGGTGTTGCCTACCTCTTTTTCCATTGACGAACTATATTATAGTTTGGACGCTATTTTGAGGCTGTGTGACCGTTTATCAAGAGAAAAAACGTTATTTTTGTGTAGGGTATAAGAAATTTTGGTTATGGCTATTCGCTATTACACAGAAGATATAAAGCTCCCGTCTCTCCATAAGCGGGAGACCAATGAGTGGATACGTGCCGTGGCAGCTCATTACGACAAAGTCTGCGGGGAGATATCTTATATTTTTTGTTCCGATAAAAAAATCCTGGCGGTCAACAAGACCTATTTGCAGCACGACTATTATACTGATGTGATTACATTCGATTATACTGAAGGCAATGACATAAGCGGGGATATATTTATCAGCCTGGATACCGTGCAAAGCAATGCCGCTTTATTTGGATCGACCTTCGGAGAGGAGTTGTATCGTGTCCTTATACATGGGGTGTTGCATCTTTGTGGAATTGATGACAAGGCTTCGGGTGAACGGGAGGCCATGACCGTGAAGGAGAATGAGGCGCTGGCTCTTTTGCCGGAAAAGTTGAGAATTTCGGTACGACAATTGCGTGGAAAATAGACGATGAGATTTGATTACGATGTCATTGTTGTAGGTGCCGGTCACGCAGGATGTGAAGCGGCTTCTGCTGCGGCTCGGTTAGGTTCGGATACGCTACTTATTACTATGGATATGAATAAGATAGCGCAAATGAGTTGCAATCCGGCAGTAGGTGGAATCGCCAAAGGGCAAATCGTGCGGGAGATTGATGCTTTGGGCGGTCAAATGGGTATTGTCACGGACAAAACAGCTATACAATTCCGAATGCTTAACCGCTCCAAAGGTCCGGCCATGTGGAGTCCGAGGGCACAGAGTGACCGACAGAAATTTATCCAGACCTGGCGGGGGATATTGGAGAATACCGAACATCTTTCTATTTGGCAGGATTCGGTTAAACAATTGATATTCAATAAAGAAGGAGGGATTTCGGGGGTGATTACTTCCATGGAGGTCACTTTTCGAGCCAAAGCTGTTGTCCTCACGTGTGGGACGTTTATGAACGGCCTTATGCATATTGGACGGGTACAGCTTAAAGGTGGACGGGTGGCTGAGCCTGTTTCTCATGGCATCACGGAACAGTTGGTAGAGATGGGTTTTACCTCCGGACGTATGAAGACCGGAACGCCTGTCCGCATTGACGGCCGTAGCGTGCATTTCGACCTAATGGCTGTGCAGGAGGGCGAAAACGATTTCCACAAATTCTCTTTTCTCCCTGACGTGCATCGCCTCTTGAAGCAGCGCAACTGTTGGATTACCTCTACGAACGAAGCTGTGCATGCTATTTTGCGACAGGGATTGCCCGATTCTCCCCTTTTCAATGGCCAGATAAAGAGTATCGGCCCACGGTACTGTCCGAGTATTGAAAACAAAATCGTGACATTCCCGGATAAGAGTGAGCATCCTCTTTTTCTCGAACCCGAAGGGGAGACGACCCAGGAATTTTACCTCAATGGATTTTCCTCCTCCCTCCCTATTGATATACAGTTGCGGGCGTTACAGGCGATTCCCGCCTTTCGGGACGTACATGTCTTCCGACCAGGCTATGCTATCGAATATGACTATTTTGACCCGACTCAGCTTACCCATACACTTGAAACAAAAGCTGTCCGCAACCTGTTTTTTGCCGGGCAAATCAATGGGACGACAGGGTATGAAGAGGCTGCCGGACAAGGTTTGGTGGCTGGAATCAACGCCCATCTGCGGTGTCACGGAGGGAGTGAGTTCATCTTAGGGCGTGATGAGGCTTACATCGGTGTCCTCATCGATGATTTAGTGACGAAAGGGGTAGACGAACCTTATCGTATGTTCACCTCTCGGGCGGAATATCGTATACTGTTGCGACAGGACGATGCCGATATGCGTCTTACACCGAAGGGATATGCGTTGGGGTCGGTCGATGCGGAACGGAATCGTATTTTCCTGGAGAAGAAGGAGAATCGGGACCGATTGATTCAGTTTGCCCGTACCTATTCGGTGCGAACGAATCAGGCCAATCCTGCCCTTGAACAGGTGGGCCTTCCTCCGTTGCGACAGGGGACAAAACTTTTCGAGCTTATTTTACGTCCTCAATTTACCATTGATTCCATTTCCAAATGGCTTCCCGCCTTGAAAGAACAAATAGAGACTATCTCTTCTTGTCGGGAAGAGGTCATCGAAGCGGCTGAAATTTGTATTAAATACGAGGGTTATATTGAACGGGAAAAACTTATCGCTGATAAGATTGCCCGATTGGAAAATATCTTTATCAAAGGAAAGTTCAACTATTCTACTATACAGCAGATTTCTATCGAGGCGCGGCAGAAGCTTTCTAAAATAGATCCTGAAACTATCGCTCAGGCATCCCGTATACCAGGTATCTCTCCCAGTGATATAAATATTCTTTTGGTGTTGTTAGGCAGATAATGTTCCACGTGGAACAAAATATAACGATATGGATGAAGAGTTTATAAAAAAGCAAATAAGGGATGTCATGGACTTCCCTATAAAAGGCATCGTGTTCAAGGATATTACTACGTTGTTGAAAAATGCGGATGCGCTGCAAAGTGTCGTTCAGGAGCTCTATGAAAGATACAAGGACAAAGGTATTACCAAGGTGGTCGGAATAGAATCCCGAGGATTTGTCATGGCTTCTATTCTTGCCTATAAATTGAAAGCCGGTTTTGTGCCCATCCGCAAACCGGGTAAACTTCCGGCTCTTACATGGAGTGAAAGTTACGATAACGAATACGGTCGTGACACGATAGAGATACATCAAGACGCTATTTCAACCGATGATGTAGTCTTGCTGCACGATGATGTGTTGGCTACTGGAGGTACTATGTTGGCGGCCTATCGTCTGTTGGGTCACTCCGCTCCTCGGTGCATATATGTCAATTTTTTGGTGGAGTTGGAGGCATTGGGTGGTCGTAAGGCATTCCCTTCCGGTCTTGAGGTCGATTCCTTGATAAAATGTTGATACGGTTTTGGCAACGCACGACGAACATATCCAACATCTGCTTTCCCTTCTACCCGATTCGCCTGGGGTTTACCAATATTTCGACAAAGAGGGAAACATCATCTATGTGGGGAAGGCCAAGAACCTGAAGCGCCGTGTCCATAGCTATTTTAATAAAAATCATGATTCTCAGCGTACCGTCATGTTGGTACGCCACATTTACGACATAAAATATATTGTCGTCGAGAGCGAAGAGGATGCTTTGCATCTGGAAAATAGTTTCATCAAGACCTATAAGCCTCGGTACAATGTCCTGCTCAAGGACGACAAAACCTATCCGTGGATTACGATTCGCAACGAACGTTTTCCCAGGGTCTATCTCACCCGTCGGGTGACTCACGACGGTTCGAAATATTTTGGTCCGTATGCTCATGTACAACTTGCCCGTACAGTGCTCGAATTAATTCGTGCTATTTTCCCTATCCGCACATGCAACTATTTCCTGAGTTCTGAAAACATCGATAAACATCGCTATAAATGCTGTCTGCAATACCATATCAAAAATTGTAAGGCTCCTTGTGAAGGGAAGCAGGACGAAGAGGAGTACAATCGGAATATAGCACAGGTGCGGGAGATTCTGAACGGAAATACCTGGCAACTGGCCGACCATCTTAAAGAGGAGATGGCTGTGTTGGCGCAACAAATGCGGTTTGAAGAGGCTCAGGAGTTGAAAGAGAAATATCTCCTACTCGAAAAATATCAGGCCAAGTCGGTCATCGTAAGTATGACCATTGACAATGTGGATATATTTTCGTACGAAGAGTCCGACAGTGATGCCTATGTCAATTATCTGCATGTACGCAACGGCTCTATCGTGCAGAGTTATACGATTGAATATCGGAAAAGGCTCGATGAAACGAAAGAGGAGATTCTTTCCCTCGCTATCGCCGAATTGAGAGAGCGGTTTAAAAGTCCTTCCAAGGAGGTGATTGTGCCGTTTTTGCCGGAATCTACCTTTAACAATGTTACATTTACCGTCCCGCAGCGGGGCGACAAGCGTAAATTGCTGGAGGTCTCTTTGCAGAATGTCCGACAGTACAAGGTGGACAAACTCAAAAGCGCTGAGAAACTCAACCCCGACCAACGGGTTGTACGTATTCTCTCCCGGGTGCAGAAAGATTTCCGGTTGCAGCGTCTGCCTATGCACATTGAATGTTTCGATAATTCCAATACGCAGGGTACCCTGCCGGTCTCTTCGTGTGTTGTTTTCAAAAAAGCGAAACCTTCGAAAAAAGAGTATCGCCATTTCAATGTGAAAACGGTCGAAGGTCCCGATGATTACGCCTCTATGTATGAGGTGATTTATCGTCGGTACAAGCGTCTTCATGAGGAAAAGGAACCCCTGCCCGATTTGGTGGTTGTCGATGGAGGTAAAGGTCAGCTCAGTGCTGCTTGCAATGCCCTGCACGACCTGCAACTCGATATCCCTATCATCGGCATTGCAAAGCGCCTCGAGGAAATTTTCTTCCCGAACGATCCGATTCCCCTCTATCTCGATAAGAACAGTGAAAGTCTGCGGCTTATACAGCAATTGAGGGATGAGGCGCACCGTTTCGGTATTACGCACCACCGTCATCGTCGGAGCAAGAAACAAGTGGAGTCGGCTCTCGATAAGATTCCTGGAATCGGAGTCAAGACACGGGATTTGCTGCTTTCTCGGTACAAAAGTATCAAACGCATCAAGGAGGTCCCGTTGGAGGAGTTGTCTCAACTTATTGGAAAAGCGAGGGCCACTCGTCTTCTTGAATCGCTGGGATAGTTCGAAATTCAAAATATTGTCCTATCTTCGTAGCAACGGGGAAAAAAGTGAGATAAGCGTTATGAGAATTGTGTTGCAACGGGTCGCCCACGCTTCGGTAACTGTAGAGGGTCAGTTGATATCGAAGATAGGGAGAGGGCTGTTGATTCTTGTGGGGGTAGAAGATGCCGATACGTTTTCCGATGCGGAGTGGTTGGCCAAGAAGGTTGTCCATCTGCGTATTTTCGACGATGAAAACGGTGTGATGAACCGTTCGGTGGAGGAAGTTGGTGGAGAAGTGCTGATAATCAGCCAATTCACCTTGTTCGCCTCGACAAAAAAGGGAAATCGTCCCTCCTATATTCGGGCCTCCAAGCACGAACATGCCATTCCGCTATATGAACGCTTTTGTCTCTATGTGGAGGAAGAGATGGGAGTAAAACCGAAAACAGGGAAATTTGGTGCCGATATGAAAGTGGAACTGCTTAACGACGGTCCGGTCACTATCTGCATCGATTCCCGACAAAAAGAGTAAATATGACACTGCAAGAAGCTCAGGAACGTGTAGATAGTTGGATAAAGGAGTACGGTGTACGCTATTTCAACGAACTGACCAATATGGCTATCCTCACGGAAGAGGTCGGTGAAGTGGCACGCATCATTGCCCGTCGTTATGGGGAACAGTCGTTTAAGGAGAAAGACAAAGCGGCCGATTTGTCGGACGAACTGGCTGATGTCCTATGGGTTGTGATATGCCTGGCCAACCAGACAGGCATCAATCTCACGGAGGCCCTCCAACGTAATTTCGATAAAAAGACCTCCCGGGATTGTCGGAGACATCTCGACAATCCCAAACTACAATCGTAATAATCTCTTTAATTTCATTGTTGTATGAGTCCTTACGAAGAAATGTTGAAAGGGTACAATACCGATTTGCACAACGAGGAAGTCGCTCAAATTGTCGAAAAAATCATCCGGGAGAATATTTCTGGAAATGCCACCGAAGAGGTTTATCGCTTTCTTTTCGGTTGTCTCGACTTTACCTCGTTGAACCCTACGGACAATCAGACCCAAATAGCCGCTTTTACCCGGCAGGTCAACGAGTTTGACAATCAAAATCCCGAACTCAACCATGTGGCGGCCATATGCGTGTATCCCAATTTCGTGGAGTGTGTGCGGATGAATCTCGATCTCTCCGACGTGAATATCGCTGCCGTGGCCGGTGGGTTTCCTTCCGCACAGACTTTCTCTGAGGTGAAGATTGCCGAAGTGGCTCTTGCTGTGGCCGATGGAGCGAATGAGATAGACATGGTCATGAATGTGGGGCAGTTTTTGAACGGAGAATACGAAGATATTTGTGATGAAATCGTTGAGATAAAGCGGGCTTGTCGGGAAAAGGCTCGCCTGAAAGTTATCCTCGAAACGGGAGCTTTGGGTGATTATGCGGCCATTAAGAAGGCGTCTCTGTTGGCTATCTATTCGGGGGCGGATTTCATTAAGACCTCGACGGGCAAACTCTCCCCCGGAGCCACGCCCGAAGCCTTCTACGTCATGTGTACGGCTATCAAGGAGTATTACGAGAAAAACCATATCCGCATCGGTATCAAGGCGGCAGGGGGCATCTCCACGACAGCGGAGGCCCTGAAGTACTATACAATTGCCCAATCGGTCTTGGGTCCGGAGTGGCTTAACAAAGAGTATTTCCGTATCGGGGCAAGTCGGTTAGCTTCGAGCTTAGTGCAATCCATTCTTGAGATAAGGAGAAAGTAGTCTCTTTTTACTCTAAAGCAGACATAAAGGGCTGGATAAGAATCTTTATCCAGCCCTTTACTTTTTTGGAGTGAGAGAATGGATTAATCCTCTACCCATATTTTTTTGGTGGTGTTTCCAGCTTTGACGATGTAGCAGCCGCCAGGGAGTTCAATTCGTTTCTCCTGTTGCACCGTTTCTTGGTGAACCATCCGCCCGGTAAGGTCGTAGACTTATGTGTATTACAATTGTATCTTCAACTGTAAACTAAATTTAGCAGAAAGGGTAGAGGCTTTCTCCTTTTTTATTTTGTGCGGGAGAGGGTATAGTCGAAGAGTTCCTGTAGGGAGGTGGTGGCAGCGGAAGATTGGAATGGGCGTAAGAGGGCAACCGCTTCATCACGCAAGCGATTCATTACCTCTTCGGCATAAGTTACTCCCCCTTTTTGGATAGCGAAATCAGTGAGTCGGTTAATTTCTTCAGTCGATAAATCGGGCTTAAGAGCCAAAGTGCGCATCGCCTCTTCTTCCTTTCCTGCCGTGTGGGTGAGCGCATAGAGGAGCGGTAAGGTGATTTTCCCTTCCGCCAAATCGGTATGGGTTGGTTTCCCCAATTCGTCCGTGGCGAAATAATCGAAAATATCATCCTTTATTTGGAAACAGATTCCCAACCGTTCTCCAAATCCTTTCAACGTCTCTACCTGCTCTTGGGGCATACCTGAAGTAAAGGCTCCGATGTGCGTACAGGCCATGAAAAGGGAGGCCGTCTTCTCTTTGATAACCTTGAAATAGGCTGTTTCATCGATGATTTTCTTCGCTACCACCGAGATTTGGTTCATCTCGCCACAAGCAAGTTTCCGTCCCAATTCCCCCAAAATGGCAATGACGGAAAATTGCTGCGTCGATAGAGCCGCCCGGAGAGCGCTCGACACAAAATAATCTCCGGCCAGCACCGCAATGCGATTGTCCCAAATGCCGTTGAGGGTCGCTTTCCCCCGCCGGAGTTTCGATTCATCGATAACGTCATCGTGTATGAGCGAAGCGTTGTGCAATAGTTCTATCGCTGCCGCTGCATAGATGGTCTCAGGGCGTATCGGTCCGGAAAGTTTGGCTGTGAGCAGCACGAGAATGGGACGTATCTGTTTCCCCTTCATCGAAAGATAATGGGTCACCGCTTGGGTGAGAAGCGGACTGTCTGAAGAGAGTATCTGTGCGATGACTTGGTTCAGCGTCTCCAATTCTCCTTCAATGGGCTGTTTTATTTTCGATAATATGTCCATCCGACCTTTTCCGGTTCAAAAATTAGGGAATGAATCCTTTCGGTAGCAGGGAGGATTCTGTTGCAATGCGCTGCAAAAATAGCAATAAAACGAGAAGTTTCGGTAGAAATGTCGTAAATTTACCTCGGAAATCTTTTGAAACGGGCTATTTAGGCCTGTTTCCCCCAATAATACCATCTGACATGAGCGACAAACGTCTTTTCCTCCTGGATGCCTATGCCTTGATTTATCGTGCCTATTACGGCTTTATCAAAAATCCTCGGATTAATTCCAAAGGGATAAATACTTCGGCTGTTTTCGGATTTGTCAACACCCTTGAAGAGGTACTCCGCAAAGAGGACCTTTCGCACATTGCCGTGGGTTTTGACCCTGCCGGACCGACTTTCCGTCACGAAGCCTATGCGGAGTATAAGGCACAACGGGAGGAGACTCCCGAAGCTATTCGCTGGTCGGTGCCTGTCATTAAGGAGATTATACGGGCGTACCGGATTCCCATTATCGAAGTGCCCGGCTATGAGGCGGACGATGTAATCGGCACTTTGGCCAAAAAAGCCGAGCAGGAGGGATTCGATACCTATATGATGACTCCTGACAAGGATTATGGCCAGCTTGTCTCTCCGCATATTTTTATCTATCGCCCGCAATTCGGGAGCAGTAGTTTTGAGATACGGGGGGTTGAAGAGGTCCGGAACAAATATGGCATACAGCGGCCCGAACAGGTAATTGATATTTTGGGCCTTATGGGAGATGCCTCCGACAATATTCCCGGTTGTCCCGGTATCGGGGAGAAGACGGCCGTGAAATTGGTGCAGGAATTCGATTCGATTGAAAATCTGTTGGGTCGTACGGAGGAACTGAAGGGTGCTGTCAAATCGAAAATCGAAACGAATGCCGAAATGATTCGATTCTCGAAATTCCTGGCGACGATAAAGATTGACGTGCCTGTCGCTTTTGAAGAGAAGGCGTTGCGCCGCTCTCCGATGGATGAGGAAGCGTTGCGCAAAATTTTTGACGAACTTGAGTTCCGGAATTTGGCGGAACGTATTCTCAGGAAAAATGAACCTACTCCCCCGACTGAGAATACCCCCTCTCAAGGCTCTCTCTTTGATCTATTTTCGTCCGAGGGGACGGAACCGGAAAAACAGACGACTCTCCAAGACATAAATTCGGTGAATCACTCTTATCAATTTATTGATAAAGAGGAAGATATGTGCAAATTGGCCGCTCGATTGGAGCATTGTGAATTTTTCGCTTTTGACACGGAAACAACGGGTGTGGAGCCTATGACGGCCCATTTGGTCGGTATGTCATTCGCTTTGCGGGGGAGGGAGGCCTATTATGTGCCTGTTCCCGTTGAAAGGGAAAAAGCTGAGGCGATTGTGAAAATTTTTAAGTCAGCGTTGGAAAACAGCGCCTCCTTGAAAATCGGACAGAACATCAAATACGATTATACCATGTTGCGCCGGTACGGTGTGCGGGTAGCTGGGAAATTTTTCGACACGATGGTCGCCCACTATCTCTTGCAACCGGAACAGCATCATAACCTCGACTATCTGGCCGAGGTCTATCTGGGGTATAAAATGGTCCCGATTGAGGCACTGATAGGACCCAAAGGTAAAGGTCAGCGGTCGATGCGTGATGTCGACCCGCAAGAGGTATCTCCGTATGCGGCTGAGGATGCCGATATCACTTTGCAATTGAAAAGCCGGCTTGAACAGGAACTTTGCGAGAAGGGTATGGAGAAGCTCTTCCACGAGATTGAAATGCCGCTTGTCAAAGTTCTTGCCGAGATGGAGATTACCGGGGTACGCATCGACACGGAGGCTCTTCGGGCCTCATCGGTTTCCCTTACGGAGAAGTTGACGGCTACCGAACAGGAGATTTATGCTTTGGCAGGACAGCCGTTCAATATCAGTTCAGCCCGGCAGGTGGGAGAGATTCTTTTTGAACGGCTGAAAATTGACGAGAAAGCGCGGAAAACCAAGACGGGTCAATTCTCCACGACTGAAGAGGTGTTGGAAAAGTTGCGTTATCGCCATCCCATCGTGGATAAAATTCTTGCCTATCGGGGGGTACGCAAACTCCTCAACACTTATGTCAATGCACTTCCGGAACTGATTAATCCCGAAACGGGTAAGATTCACACCTCGTTCAACCAGACCATCACAGCGACCGGACGACTTAGTTCGAGCAATCCCAATTTGCAGAATATCCCTATTCGGGATGAGGAGGGGAGAGAAATCCGTCGGGCTTTTATCCCTGAGGAGGGGCAGCGTTTCTTTTCAGCTGACTACTCCCAGATAGAGCTTCGTATTATGGCTCATCTCAGCGGAGACCCTGCCATGGTTGAGGCTTTTGCTTCCGGTCAGGATATCCATGCGGCTACGGCGGCAAAAATTTACAAGGTCGATTTGGATAAGGTGGATAAAGAGATGCGCCGCAAGGCCAAGACGGCCAATTTCGGGATCATTTATGGTATATCTACTTTCGGCTTGGCCGAGCGACTGAACATCCCTCGGAGCGAGGCCAAACAACTTATTGATGACTATTTCATGACTTTCCCACAGGTGAAGGCCTACATGGAGAAGAGCATTGAGGTGGCCCGCCAGAAGGGGTATGTCGAGACGCTCAACGGCCGGCGGCGTATGCTGCCGGATATCCTTTCACACAACAGTGTGGTGAGGGGCTATGCCGAACGAAATGCGATTAACGCCCCCATACAGGGGAGTGCCGCTGATATTATAAAGGTGGCTATGGTCCGTATTTTCAACCGTTTTGAGGAGAAGGGGTTGCAGGCGAAAATGATACTGCAGGTGCATGATGAGCTTAATTTTACCGTCCCTGTCTCTGAAGTGGATAGGGTGGCACGTATTGTAAAAGAGGAGATGGAGCAGGCCGCTGCCTTGCATGTTCCCCTTCTGGCGGATACCGGTATAGGAGACAATTGGCTCGAAGCCCATTGACGGGAGGGAGATTCCCATCTGGTTCCTTCGGAATCGAATTGTGATAAACCCCTCCTTGAAATTGTTTTACGTTGTTTTTTTGTACTTTTGTGACCGAACAAAAAAGTCCTTGAAATGGCATTACAATGTGGTATTGTCGGCCTGCCCAATGTGGGTAAATCGACCCTTTTTAACTGTTTGTCCAATGCCAAAGCACAGTCGGCAAACTTCCCTTTTTGTACCATCGAACCGAATGTAGGGGTGATTACCGTTCCCGACGAGCGGTTGAACAAGCTGGCCGAGTTGGTCCACCCCCAACGGATTGTCCCCACGACAGTGGAAATTGTCGATATCGCTGGTCTGGTGAAAGGGGCGAGTCAAGGAGAGGGTTTGGGGAATAAATTCCTTGCCAATATCCGTGAAACGGATGCCATATTGCATGTGTTGCGTTGCTTTGACGATGATAATGTCACGCATGTCGATGGTTCGATTGACCCTGTACGGGATAAGGAGATTATCGACTACGAGTTGCAGTTGAAAGATTTGGAAACGATTGACGGACGGTTGGGTCGTGTACAGAAACAGGCACAGACGGGCGGAGACAAAACCGCTAAACTGTCTTACGAAGTGTTGAGCCGATACAAAGAGGCTCTTGAACAGGGAAAGGCAGCCCGCACGGTAATTTTTGAGGGCAAAGATGAGCAAAAGATTGCTCATGACCTGTTTTTGCTGACCAACAAACCGGTGATGTACGTATGTAATGTGGATGAGGGTAGTGCCATGAAGGGCAATGCCTACGTCGAACGGGTCCGGGAAGCGGTCAAAGGGGAAAATGCGGAGATATTGGTCGTGGCGGCTAAAATCGAATCGGAAATCGCTGAATTTGAAACCTATGAGGAGCGGCAGATGTTCCTTAATGAGATAGGACTCCAGGAGTCGGGTGTTTCACGACTTATCCGGACGGCCTATTCGTTGCTCAATCTCGAGACCTATTTTACGGTCGGAGAGCCGGAGGTTCGGGCGTGGACTTATCTGAAAGGCAGCAAGGCCCCCCAATGTGCGGGCATTATACATTCCGATTTTGAAAAGGGCTTTATCCGGGCGGAAGTCATCAAGTATGACGATTTTGTCGCTTTGGGTTCGGAGGCGGCTTGTCGGGAAGCCGGGAAAATCAATGTCGAAGGCAAGGATTATATCGTGCACGATGGAGACATCATGCATTTCCGTTTTAATGTATAGATTCCTTTCATGAGAACTATCCGGACGGTCTGTGTCTATTGCGCCTCGAGTTCTCGTGTCGCCCCAGTCTATTTTGAGGCGGCGAGGACATTGGGCAGGCTGTTGGCCGAAAGGAATATCCGATGCGTCTATGGGGCGGGCGGAACAGGATTGATGGGAGCCTTGGCCGATGCGGTCTTGCAAGGGGGAGGTGAGATAACCGGCATTATCCCGCAATTCATGTATGCGCACGGTTGGTGTCATCCTGGTCTGAAAGAGGTGGAGGTTACGACCGACATACACAGTCGGAAACAGCGTATGGCGACATTGTCCGATGGGGTTATCGCCCTCCCAGGAGGATGCGGGACATTGGAGGAGTTGCTTGAAATTATTACGTGGAAGCAATTGGGGTTGTATCTACATCCCATTGTCCTGCTCAATATCAATGGCTATTATGACCCTTTGCTGCAAATGCTTCATCGGGCATCCGAAGAGCATTTTATGCGCCCTGAACATCAGACCATGTGGTCGGTTTCCTATACTCCCCAAGAGGCTGTAGAACTACTCTATTCAGCTCCTGAATGGGATGAGAATCAATATAAATTAGCGGTTATCTGACGAAAATGTCTATTTCTGCGCTCTATCAATATTATGTTGAGACTCCCGACTCTACTGGCGGAAATGACACGTTGCAGCCTGTCTCTCCACAGGGGGTGATGCCGTTGGTCGAAACCCCTCATTTCCTGTCGCTGAATGCTCCGGACACATTTGTCAAAACAGATTCTCTCCCGGAAAATGTTCGGGATGAGTTGTCATTGCCTGACACGGTATCGGTTGTTGCACCGGCTTTTGAGGAGGTTGATTCCGTATTGGTGACCGATTCCGTTTTCTCCCTTTCTGAACCTGTGGATAAACAGCAGTATGTCCCTGTGGTGGAAGTCCGAAGGGGGATAATCGGTCGTCATCGTCAGGAGGATACCCCTTTTTCGGACGGAGGTTTTTTCGCTTTACTACTCATCGAGCTTTTCCTTTTTTTGTTCTTCTTTTGTTGTTATCGGAAGATTTTCTCCGGGCAGGCCGATGAGGTCTCCAAATCCTATTCCAAGAAGGGCCTCTTGCGGACCTTCATGGGAAATATATATCACTCCTTTCTTCTGTATACTTTCCTTATAGAGGGAACGTTGGGTGTCGTCGCCTTTACCTCTTTTGGCTTGTCGCTTCCCTTTGTAGGGGGATATCTCTTGAACGGTTTGTTGATGGCTTTTTTGGCTCTTCTCTATTTTTTGGTGCAGCAAGGGGTATTTACCTTCTTGGCTAGGGTATTCTCCTTCGATGCTCGTAGTCAGGAATGGCTCGGTACCCATGTCACCATCAATTTGTTGTTGGGAATTTGCCTCTTCCCGTTCGCCTTCCTGGCAGTTTATTTGCCGGAGATTTCTCAAGGGTGTCTGTTCATCTCGGTAGGAATATATATAGTATCTCGTATTTTATTTATAGTCAAAGGGATGAAACTTTTTTTAAGGAATTTTATAACGTTGCTTTATTTTATTTTGTACCTTTGCGCCTTAGAAATAGCCCCGCTCCTTCTTGGGGGTAAGAGTTGTGGGTTATGGTAGATATTTTCGTTAACTCGTAAAAATACAGCTTTGAAAATCAAGAAGATACTTATTTCTCAGCCTCAGCCGCCGGAGAAATCACCCTATTTCGATATTACGCAAAAATATGGGGTCAATATTGTCTTCCGTCCTTTTATCAAAGTAGAAGGGTTATCTTCGAAAGAGTTCCGGCAACAAAAAATATCGCTTTCCGAGTATACGGCGGTTATCTTTACGGCCCGGACGGCTATCGATCACTTTTTTACCCTGTGTGAATCTTTGCGGGTTACTATTCCCGAAACGATGAAGTATTTCTGTACGACGGAGGCCATCGCACTTTATCTTCAAAAATACACGGTTTACCGGAAGCGTAAGATTTTCTTCGGGAATACAGGAAAGCTCGATGACCTTATGCCTTCTCTCAACAAACACAATACTGAGAAGTTCTTGTTGCCGGTTTCTGATGTCAATAACGGAGAATATCCTTTGCTCGACAAATACAAAATCAATTACACGAAGGCTGTCATGTACCGTACGGTAAGTAATGATTTTAAACCGGGCGAACCGTTTGATTACGATATGCTTGTTTTTTTCAGTCCAGTTGGAATTCAGTCCTTGCTGAAGAATTTTCCCCATTTTGTGCAAGGGGATATAAAGATAGGCTGTTTTGGCGCTACGACGGCTAAGGCTGTGCACGATGCCGGTTTGCGTCTCGATTGTGAGGCTCCTCGTGCGGAAGCCCCTTCGATGGTGGCTGCCCTGGATTTGTTCCTCAAGGAGCAAAGCAAGCTTGCCCGAAAATAAATAACAGTCAGGTGGTCCGACTTCATATTTTGCCGTCACGGTTTTATAGGAAGAAGGAGTGATGGATTTTTAACACGTAAACGCTTTCCCTTATGCCTTGCAGAAATCGGTTGACAGCGGCAGAACGTTTACGGGGGGAAATCCGTATAAAAAATCTTTTCCTTTCCGGTAAATCGTTTATCGTTTATCCCTATCGTGTCGTGTATGATATGGGAGATGCGGCAAATCCTCTTCTTCCTTCAGCCATACTGGTAAGCGTTTCAAAGAAGCGTTTCAAACAGGCGGTCAGGCGTAATAGGTTGCGCCGTTGTATCAAAGAGGCTTTTCGGTTGAATAAATCCCTGCTCAACGATTCCCTTCAGGCCGTCGGGAAAACCGTTGATATGGCGATTCTCTATCTGGATAGGGAGGAGCTCCCTTATGCTACACTTGAAAAGAGTATGAAAGAATTATTGCAAAAACTGTCGGGAAAAATTCTTTCAGAAGATTCAAAAGACATGAAATAGTTCTTCTCTTTTCCTCCTGTCTATGATCCGATTCTTTTCAAAATTTTTCTCTGCGCTTTTACTTCTCCCCATATATTTCTATCGGGCGTGTATTTCTCCGCTGAAACCCCCTTCGTGTCGGTATATACCTACCTGTTCGCAATATGCTATAGAGGCCATACGTCTGCACGGACCGCGTCTCGGTTTGTGGATTTAGCTAAGGCGGCTACTTCGGTGCAATCCTTGGGGAGGGTCGGGGTATGACCCTGTACCGAGTGTCGTACGATACGATATGCACACCCATCATCTGCGTCCGGTGACAGCGAAAGAATTTGCCGTTTGTACACCCTATCCGCATTATCCTCTTTCTATTGTAGCTGAACGTCCTGACTGCCGTTTTTCCGTGGGGGTACACCCATATGAATGTGGAAATGTTACGGAGGAGATGTGGCAGACTGTTGTCAAAACAGCCTCTTTGCCACAGGTGGTTGCCCTTGGGGAGTGTGGCCTTGATGCCACATGTCCTGTTCCTATGGAACAGCAAGGCGAACTTTTCGAGCGACATATAACGCTCTCGGAGGAATTGAAGAAGCCGCTTGTTATCCATTGTGTCAAGGCTTTTGATATGCTTATAAGTTTGCGGCGTAGCCAACATCCTACGCAGCAATGGATTATCCATGGGTTTAGGGGTAAACCCCAACAGGCTGAGCAGTTATGTCGGGAGGGATTCCTGTTGAGTTTCGGTTACAAATACAATCCCGATACCCTGAAACAATTTCGACCGGGAGAGGTACTTTTGGAAAGTGATGAAGAACTCCAACCTATGGACAGACTTTATGGTCGGGTCGCTCGGTTGTGGAAGATGCATAAATATCTTGTTGTGGGGCATACGGCTCGAAAGGCAGAGTCGGTACTACAACCAAGTCCAATGAACCCTAAAAAACGGAGGGGATATGGGGAAGAGCCATAAATTCGTTACCTTTGCAGACAAGGCGAGGTTTGAACGGGTTATCTTTACGACAAATACGGAGGATGACAGAGAATTTTGACATCGCATAAATTAAAAACTTACGTTGATGAACTTTGTAGATGAATTGGAGTGGAGAGGTATGATACATACCATGATGCCAGGTACGAAAGAACTTCTTGAAAAGGAGATGGTTTCGGCTTATTTGGGAATTGATCCGACCGCTGATTCCCTGCATATCGGACACCTTTGCGGCATTATGATGTTGCGGCATTTTCAACGGTGCGGACATAAACCTATTGTAGTGGTAGGAGGTGCCACCGGCATGATAGGAGACCCTTCGGGTAAATCAAAGGAACGGAATCTGTTGGATGAGGAGACTCTGTATCATAACCAGGAGTGCATCAAAAAACAGTTGGGTAAATTCCTCGATTTTGAGTCGAAAGCTCCTAATCGGGCCATAATGGTGAACAACTACGATTGGATGAAGAATTTCTCCTTTCTTGATTTTGCTCGGACAATAGGTAAACACATTACCGTCAATTATATGATGGCGAAAGAATCGGTTCAAAAGCGGTTGAACGGGGAGGCCCGTGACGGACTTTCGTTTACGGAGTTTACCTACCAATTGCTTCAGGGTTACGATTTTCTGCATCTTTACGAGACGGAAAACTGCAAATTGCAATTGGGTGGTGCCGACCAATGGGGTAACATCACTACGGGGGCCGAGCTGATACGTCGTATCAAGGGTGGGGAAGCGTATGCGCTCACCTGTCCGCTTATCACTAAAGCGGACGGCGGAAAATTCGGAAAGACCGAGTCGGGCAATGTATGGCTGGACTCGCGATATACTTCTCCCTACAAGTTCTACCAGTTCTGGCTCAATGTGGGGGATGAGGAAGCGGCCAAATATATCAAAATATTCACGGATCTTTCTCGTAAGGAGATTGATGACCTCATTGCCGAGCAACAGGCTGCTCCTCATTTGCGCCCTTTGCAAAAGCGATTGGCTCGTGAAGTGACGGTGCTGGTACATTCCGAGGCTGAATACGAGGCGGCTGTCGAAGCGTCAGGTATCCTCTTTGGAAACTCCACATCCGAACAGTTGCATCGGTTGGATGAGGAGACCTTTTTGGCTGTTTTTGAGGGTGTTCCTTACTTTGAAATTTCTCGGGAAGAGTTGGCCTCCGGCATACGGGCCGTTGACCTTCTTACAGAAAAGGCGGCTGTTTTTCCCTCCAAGGGAGAGATGCGTAAGACCACGCAAGGTGGAGGCGTTTCCATCAATAAGGAAAAACTTCTCGAGTTTGATGCCGTTCTTACAGCGGAAAATCTATTGAATGGGAAATATTTACTGGTGCAAAAAGGGAAAAAGAACTATTTTTTAATCCGTGCAAAATAAACGGGGCTTTTTATCACAAATAAAAAACTTGTATTATCTTTGCATTGTTTTTAGAGGAATCATCCTGATAAAGACACAGATTGTCTTATGGTGTAATGGTAGCACAACAGGTTTTGGTTCTGTTTGTCCAGGTTCGAATCCTGGTAAGACAACAAAAGGGAGATGTTCATTGAACATCTCCCTTTTGTGTTGGACACTGTTTATTTCTACTGCCAACCGCCGCCCAAAGCCTTATAGAGCTGGACAAAAGCCAATTGTTTGCTAAGGATGGAATTGCTCAGGCTGATTTGGGCATCGAAATATCCACGTTGGGCGTCAAGCACATCGAGGTAACTGATATATCCGTTGATATATTGTAGGTTGGCTAGTTTATTGTTGCTGAACGCTGCCTGTTCCAACTCCTGATAGGCCTTGAATACTTCTTCACTTTTGTTGTAGGTGACAATGGCATCCCGTACATCCTTGAAGGCGGTCAGCACCTGTTTTTCGTACAGATAAACGCTCCGTTCGTAGGCCACTTTCTTGGCTCTGTGCTGGATAATGTTGCGTCCCATGGAAAAGAGGGGCGTAAGGAGGTCCGCTCGTAACAGATGGGTCGGTGATCGGAGGAGGTTGCTTATTTCGTCACTTTCCGCACCAAGGGCGGCCGTGAGAGTTATTCTCGGGAACATGTTGGTAAGGGCAATGCCCACATCGGCATTGGCGGCCATAAGGGCTTTTTCTGCCGCCCGGACATCTGGCCGGCGTTCAAGCAGGGAAGAGGGGAGTCCCATCGGCAACGTTTGCGGTAACAAATCGGCCGAATAGTTTGTGCTTCGCTCAATATATTGAGGAAATGACCCGGTGAGCAGACTTATTTCATTTTCTTTGGTGGCGATGGAGCGTTCGAGGTTAGGTATAAGGGTGGCCGTACGAGCCAATTCCACTTGGGCCTGTTGGAACGATGTCTCGGAGGTGAGTCCTCCTTCGAAACGAAGTTTGGCCAGTCGGACTCCCTCTTTACGGGCGTTGAGGGTCTGTTTGACGATGGAGAGTTCATGGTCTAAGGCGACAAGTTCAAAATAGGATTGGGCCACTTGTGCCACAAGGCTTACTTGTAGAGCCCTTTGGTTCTCAATACTTTCCTGTAATTGGTCTTTTCCTTTCTCCGCTCCCCAACGCAAATTTCCCCATAGGTCGACTTCCCAGGATACAAGTACTTTGATGCCGCTTTCCGGGTCATTGTCATAGGCGTTTCCCCCATAATTTTCAGCGTCTTTTTCGGCATAGATAGTACCGCTAATTTGAGGAAGGATTTTACTGACATCAATGCGTCTAGAGGCGGCCATTTCTTTTACTCGGGCGGCAGCGGCCAGGAAGTCCTTGTTATTCTCAAGAGTCTGGCGAATAAGATTTTGCAGAATGGTATCGGCATATATTTCCCACCAGTGCATGTCGGCTATCGAGAAGGAGTCAGCCACCGCGACCGTGGAATCCAACTGTTCAGGTAATTCCATTTCCGGACGTGTGTATTTTTTCCCAATCTTACACGAAGATAGGATGGTAAGCAGTAGCGTGCAAAACAGAAGGCAAATGTATCGGGCTGGTTTCATGAGGGTAGCTTTTTCAAAGAACGATTGCCTTTTAGTTTATAAATGTAGACGAAGAAGAAGGGAACGAACAGTATGCCTATTACTACAGCGGCAATCATACCGAAGAATACCCCTGTACCGATGGCTTGCCGGCTTGCCGCTCCCGGACCGCTGGCCAGCACCATGGGAAGCATACCTAAAATAAATGCCAAGGAGGTCATCAGGATAGGGCGGAAACGGAGTTTGGAAGCGTTAAGAGCCGCTTCGATGACCCCAACACCCGCCTCGACCTCTTTCTTGGCAAATTCGATAATGAGAATGGCATTTTTGGCCGACATACCCATTAGTACGACAAGTCCTATCTGAAAGTAGGTGTTGTTTTCCAACCCGCAAATCCAGACTCCCAAGTAACCCCCCAATGCGGCTATAGGCAAAGAGAGCAGAACCGCCAAAGGAATAATCCAACTTTCGTATAGGGCAGCCAGGAAAAGGAAGACAAAGATGAAGACGAGGGTTAATATTATGCCTGTCTGTCCTCCGTTCTTTTTCTCCTGATATGACAGACCGCTCCATTCCACCCCGATGTTGGAGGGCAGATGGGTCTGGGCAATCTTCTCGAGGGCGGCCATGGCTTGTCCTGTACTGTACCCTTTAGCCGCTTCGCCTCTGATGACAGAAGCGTTGAACATATTGAACCGTTTGATACTCCCCGGTCCTGTGGTATAATCGGCATCCCCTAACGAGGTCAAGGGAATCATTGCATTGTCTTTTCCCTTGACAAAGAAGAGGTTGAGGTTTTCCTTGAATTTCCGATAGGGAGCTTCCGCTTGGATGTAGACCCGATAGACCCGGTTGAACAAATTGAAGTCGTTCACATAGACAGATCCCGTATAGGCTTTCATGGTCGCGAATACATCGGCCAGGGGAACCCCGGCAAATTTCACTTTATCTCGGTCTACGTTGAAGTAGAGTTGCGGTATTTCGGCTTGTAATGAGGAGGATAATCCGGAGAGTTCTTTGCGTTGTGACGCATAGTACATGAGGGTGTCGACGGCTTGTGTCAGATTGTCTAAAGTGGCATCGCCACGTGTTTCCAGTTGCATCTCAAAACCTCCGGAACTGCCTAATCCCGGAATGACAGGCGGAGTAGAGAGATAAACTTTGCTTTCAGGATATTTTTCCAGTTCCTCCCGCACACGCGACATCACCTCTTTAATGTTTTCATTGTCCCGTTCCCGCCACGATTTCAAGATGACGGTCAACTCGCTGTGATTTTGGCTGGTCCCTACTCGAGGACTGCTTCCCGTCACATTTTGGACATAAGCTACAGAGGGGTCTTTTTGGATAAACTCGATGGCTCGGTCGGTCACTTTCCGCATACGTTCGAGCGTCGCCCCTTCAGGCAATTCCAGTTCCACTTTGAAATATCCTTGGTCCTCGGTGGGGAGGAAGCTGGTGGGGATGGTGTGGTTGAGTAGTAGGATGATAACAATTCCTATCCCGTAGGCCAATATGGTCCGATGGGGATTGGCGATGAATTTCGAGATGATGTGTATATATTTTTGGTTGCCTGTGCGCAGCCATAGGTTGATATAGCGGAAGACGAAATTTTTCTTTTGTTTGGTTTCAGGTCTCAGTATGAGAGAACACATGACCGGGCTTAACGTAAGGGCCACTACGGTAGAGATGATGACCGATACGGCGATGGTAAT
This sequence comes from Porphyromonadaceae bacterium, assembly GCA_021199145.1. Classification (GTDB taxonomy): domain Bacteria; phylum Bacteroidota; class Bacteroidia; order Bacteroidales; family UBA11471; genus Caccoplasma. The sequence goes on from JAJQIP010000149.1 coordinate 29,996, forward strand.
GGTAAATTGACGGTATAGCGTACCGGTTATGCCCGATAGAAAACTGACGGGAACGAATACAGCGACCAGTACTAACGAAGTGGCGATAAGGGCGTTGCTTAGTCCGTTCATAGCCTTTTTGGTCGCTTCGTAAGGGGTGGTCTTTTCATTTTCCATGATACGCTCGATGTTTTCCACCACAATGATGGCATCATCGACGACAATACCGATGGCCAGAACCAATCCCAAAAGGGTCAGAGTATTGAGCGAAAAGCCGAAAATAAGCATAAATCCGAATGTCCCGATAAGTGAGATAGGGATGGCGATGATAGGGATTAACGTGGCCCGCCAGTTTTGTAGGGAGAGGAAAACGATGATGAGGACTAAAAGCAGGGCTTCGAAAAGGGTCTTGTAGACCTCATGGATTGATTCGGAAATATAGTTCGTCATATCGAAGGGAATTTCATAAGATATCCCTTCGGGAAAGTTGGCGCTGATCTCTTCCATGGCTGTTTTCACGCTCTCGGCGACTTCCATGGCATTCGCACCGGGTAACATGTAGATATTCAGTATGGCGGCATTTTCCCCGTTGATGCCGCTCTCCGTGTTATACGAGGCCGCTTCGAGAGAAACACGGGCTACATCTCTCAACCGGATGATGGAACCGTCTCGGTTGGCCCGTACCACAATCCGCTCAAATTCATCTGCAGTGGAGAGTCGTCCCTGTGTAGTGATAGGAATGGTGACATCGACATTTTCTGCCGGTTGTTGCCCCAATACACCGGCCGCCGCTTCGCTGTTCTGGTCTTTCAAGGCGGTTTGCAGGTCTTTGATGGTAAGTCCGAAACTAGCCAGTTTATCCGGTTGAACCCATATCTGCATGGCGTAGGAACGTCCTCCCACATTGGATACTCGTCCTACCCCCGGGATACGGCGTATAAGGTCAATGACGTTGAGGGTGGCAAAGTTGCTCAAATAGATTTCGTCGAATTTGGGGTCGGACGAGGTGAGGCAGATGGTCATCAATTGGCTGGGTGACTGTTTCTCGACAGAGACGCCATTCTGTATGACTTCGGCCGGTAAGCGAGCTTCGGCTAGTTTTAGCCGGTTTTGTACCTCCACAGCTGCCAGATTGGCATCGGTTGAGACATCAAATGTAACGGTCGCCGAAAAACCTCCAGCATTGGAACTGGTCGATTCCATGTAAATCATACCCGGAGTACCGTTGAGTTCCTGTTCGATAGGGGTAGCCACCGCTTGGGTAACGGTCAGGGCACTTGCACCGGGATAGGAGGCGGCTATTTTGACTACGGGTGGGGTAATTTGCGGGTATTGGTCTATAGGAAGGAACATCAGCCCTATACATCCTACAATGACGATGAGGATAGAGATGACGATAGAGAATACAGGATGATCGATGAAGAAATTAACTTTCATGCAGTTGGCGTTACGGCTGTTCGTCTATATATTCATTATCGACCTTTATCTTCATTCCCGGCAGCAATTTGTGATAGCCTTCCACGATGATGTTCTCTCCGGCGGCCAGACCCCGTTCTACTACAACAGAATTGTCTTGTTGCGGCCCCAATTCAATGAATCTTTTTTCAGCGGTGTCATTTTCTCGGGCTACATAGATATAGGCGCCGCCTTTCTCGATGATGACGGCTTTCATGGGAACCGTTACGGCATTTTCACGTACATCAAGTAGCAGCAACACTTTGGTCGCCTGTCCTGGCAGGAGCACATGGTCGGGATTGGGCATTTCGGCCCGTACCGAGAAGGTGCCGGTCAGAGGGTCAACTTGCGGCTCGGCAAAATCAACTAACCCTTTGTAGGGGTATTGGGTATTATCAGCCAACGTAATGGTGATATAGGGTTGCCAGGAGCGGTTTTCAACTTTTTCTCCCAAATTGACATTCCGTTCCTTGCTTTTCAGATAGTCGAGGGCCGTCATGCTGAAATCGACCAATACGGTGTCGCTCTTCACAATAGTGGCCAGTTGCGACTTCCCGTTGGTCCCCACAAGGGTACCCAGGTCAACCAACCGTTCGCTGATGTTTCCCGCAATGGGAGAGCGTACCACGGTGTAATCCAACTCCATTTGCGCCTGATCCAGGTCAGCCTGACTCATAATGACGGAGGCTTTGGCACTCTCATAGGCAGCGGTAGCGTTATCGAGGTCGAGTTGGCTGGCCGCATTCTGTTCATAGAGGGGGCGGATACGTTCCAGGTCATGTTGGGTCTTGCGTTCCTGGGCTTGGTCTTTCTTCAATTGGGCCAAGGCCTTATCGGCTTTGGCTTTGTATTGCCGTTGGTCGATGACAAAGAGCACTTGGTTTTTCTTCACATAAGAACCTTCTTTGAACAGCATTTTCTCAAGGAAACCTTCAACCCGTGCGTGTACCTCTACAAATTGTTGCGCCCGTACACGGCCGACATATTCCCCATATACACCCACATCGTTTTGGGTGGCTTTCATGGTAGATACAATGGCGTATTCTTCTTGCGGCTTCTCTTTCCTGACAAAGATGAAATAAAGGACAATGGCGGCGACAATTATCACAAAGGTAGGAATGGCCTTTTTTTTGTTGGTAAAGAATTCACGGAAAAAGGCCTTTATTTTGTTTAGGTACAGAAGGAGTCTTTCCCATGTTCTCTGTGGGGAAATCTCTTTTTTCCAGATGCGAAAAGTATAGTGTTTTTTCACTGGGGAAGGGATTTTGTTATGATGAAAATCTCAGAAGGCTCTTTTTACAAATCTCCGCTAAAGTTGTTCTGAAAAATCGTTATATTAAGTTGATGAGAGACAATACTTTTTTTGTCCCTCATATAATACTTACAATTATTTTTTCACTTCCATTTAACCGAATGGACGGTGTCGTTTGAGACAAAGATAATGCTTTTTGAGATAAATGAATGATTTATAAATATAAATTATGAAAATATGCTGCGCTTTGTGCCAATATAGGTTACAAAATCTGCATTCATTCAAAAAAATCGGGTCATGCGAATGAATGTTTGTTGATAATTTTAGTTAGTGACAATCTTTATTGGATATCTTAAATATAGTTGCAATCGAACTTCTAAAGGTGGCAAGCTAAGTGTCCAAATTTTCCATATCAATACGTATTGGCAATGTTTGAAATTATTCTTGTAAAATGGAATTAAAGAAGTTGTTTTTACGTTGAAGTTAAAAATAAAAATTAATGGCTATTTATTAGTCTAGTTCAAAAAAATATTTTATATAGTTTAAATTTTATTCATTAATTTCTTTAAAATATCCGTTACATATATCATGTGGAAAAGCATGAGAGCTAATAAATGATTGCCAGTTTTCAACTAACTTTGTTTTATCAACGTCTGTAAATTTGGTCTTGGAAATTATTCCAGCAAGTCGTCCTCCGTAATAAAGTATATCTGATTTTAATTCCGCAGATATTTTTTTGGCATCAATGATCCTTTGTGGTAGTACAGAGAGAATTTCGAATAGAAATTTAAGGTTCTGCTTTTTTATAATATTGTGTTCAATCCATATCTGGAGAAATAATAATGTATATCCTGTCTCAGAATCGAGGAGATATCGCACATGATCAATAGGTGTTTTTATTATCTTTTGAATTGAGAAAACTTTTTTAGCTAATTGTTTGCATTCTGCCGCCGCATAGAATGCATCCTCCATTCTATCGCTGTTTGAGGACAACATGTCTTTTTCAAGGCAACTTTTTATGAATTGTTGGTTATTTTTGAAAATTTCACTGGTGTTTTCTACTTTATTAATATACGTCAAACGAACAATGGCCCTAATCAATGGATATGAATCATGTAATGACTTAAATTTCTCAATTAATTCATATCTTAAATC
>JAJQIP010000046.1 GCA_021199145.1 Porphyromonadaceae bacterium
CTATGTAGGACTGCACGTTCTCGTTGATCTTGTCCTTGGCGCACTCCACATACAGGGTCACGAACGTGAAGGGGTTCTCCTCGTCTTCGTCCTCGCTCTTGTGATGCCTGCGGCCCCATACGAAGGCCCCTATTATGACCAGCACAAGAAGCACTATTATTACAAGCTCAATTACACCGGTAATGTCCATACTGTATACTACCCTTTCCCCGTCTGTTGCCCATGATATGAATCCGCATGAATGTATGGCTTAAGATGACCTGGATCCGCATCACTCGCACAGGAGTATACCACAAGGGAACAGAGGAATACAAGCATTTGCACCCTTGCTGGAATGGCATTTTAGACACCCACAGGACAGGGACTGTTGGATTACGATCCATGGCCAAGCCACAGGCATGCACCTGTTTATACATACAAGGACCAACTTCCCATGTTGTACCGGACCCCTACGGAAGCAGAACATTACACCCTACTGGAACCTCTTTGCAACAGAGAAAACCGTCCGGTACTGGGGGCACGGGCGGCTTTCCGTGATTAGTATGGAGTCCAAAAAGACCAATGCTTTTGCTTGTTTTTGACACAGGAAATCCTGTTTAAAAAGGGGGTAATTCAAGCATATTATGCTATGAACTGCTTTCCGGGACGGACATTACTCCTTCGGCTTTGCGGGGATTGTTACGCTGTGCCTTTCCTCTGTTTTCTTGGACACATGATTATGCACACGGATGGTCTTGGTTCCGCTTTCTGCTGTTGCAGATGCAGGTTTTGCGGCGGGTGCGGGCGTTTCCTGCGCAGTCTCTGCTGCAGGCGCTACATCTGCAGGCGCTTCCGGAACAGGAGCAGGCTCTGCTGCAGGCGTTGCATCTGCAGGGACTTCCGGAGCAGGAGCAGGCTCTGCTGCGGCCGGCTCACCGGTATCCAAAGCCCAACTGTCCGGACTATACATAATGTCATTGGCAGATTCCGGTCCGTGAGGATTGCTGTCCTCTTCATCTGAACCTGTGGCGATAGTACTGTCTGATTCATCATCATGTACCTTTTCAACCACCACCTTCATTCTTGAGCCGCAGATTATGCCTACTGAAACGGCAAGACCTACGAACAGGATGCATATGGCAATGATGCCAAGGATTTCTGAGGTTGTGAGGCCGCCAGTAGGAATGGATACCGTAAACTGTATTGCCTCGGACACGGCTCCTTCATAGTTGTCCGTGCCTGCCACTTCCGCTCTAACATAATATGTGCCGGAGGTGGTTATAACCCCTGTGATCTCCTGTGTGCAGTCTGCATCCGCATAGTATCTGTATACTACCTCGCCGTATGTTGCAGAAGATACATATGTGCCGTCTTCCGCTATGGTGAGAGTGACGGCATTGGCTGCCTGAAGGATTGTGTATGTATATGAAACGGTTGTATCCATAAGGACTTTGCCGTCCTCTGCCTGGAAGAAATAACCATCCGCACAGGTTACATACACTATGTATTCTCCCGCATCCGTTCCTTCTGCTGTTGTTACAGAATAGCCGGCGTTTTCATCTCCCACAAGGTTGATGCCGAATGTGATCCCGCTGCCTGTGTATGTGACGGCCTGAGCATCCGCTTCATACAAAGAGTTAACACCGGCAATACCCACCAGATTGGTGACTGTTGAAATTGTTACTGTGTAAAAAACCTCATCATACGGGTCATTATCATCAGAAGTGATTGTCACGTACTTGACATCTACTGAAACCATATAACCGCCGGTCAAATCCAGTCTGCTTAGATCAAATATATCTTCGCAAAGTGTAAATGAGCCGCCTGTTATGGTCATGTTTTCATCCAAAGAACCGGATATGTATCCCGCAAACTCACCGCCCTCAATATATAGGGTGATATATGATGAATTGGTTCCTATCTCTTCAATTGCAAAATCCGTATCTGCCTGTCCAGAAGAGATAACTCCTCCAGTAAATGTTAATGTGGATTCGCTGGTGTCTGATGCACCATTGCCCGCCAATGCAATAACACAATTAAAAGTACCTACAAACGTTCCGCCGGATACAGCTACCTCCATTTTAGAACTGGACCCGTTTGAAAGATACATTGCAGCACCATGAGATACTGTTGTTCCACTGGAGCTTAAGCTGGATGATGTAGTGGAGATAGTTCCGCCTGATATGTTGACAGTACCATCCTCTATCTCCACTCCAATGCCGCCGGATATCTCTCCTCCGGTTATCGCACATGAGCATGTCTTTGAGATGTATATGCCTGCGCTGCTATCCGCTGTAGCCGAAATAATGCCGCCGTAGATGTTGATTTTGGTGTCTGAAGATGCATCCCCTTCGTACAGCATGTAGATGCCGTATGTATCACCGGAAATCTCTCCGCCATAAATTGAGACTGTGCAAGGGCCGGAAATGTAAATTCCGGAACCACCTGATTCGGAAACCGTTACGGTACCGCCATATACGGAGACATTTGCATATGCATATGGTGAGATGCTTGAATTGACAGAATTATTCACCGAGTATGAATCCACATTGATTCCATAACAGGTAGAACTGCCTTCATAGCTAAAAATGCCGCCATATATGTTGAGATATGCGTACACATCCTGATAATTGTAATACGCATTCTCCATATTAACATCCTGAGTGGTAACATTTATGATCTTCCCGGACGTTGTATTGAAAGTGCCGCTGTATATATTCAGGATGCACCCAACTGAAAGGCCTACGGCACAGACATCACTACCGCTGGCCATTACTATGTCTTCATCTGCTATGTCTGCTGAGCCAATTGTGACTGTAGTATAGACAAGATTCTCTAAATCTGCATCATCCTGTAATACAGTATCGTTTTGGACAAAGACAGCTGTAGACTGATCAGTTCCAGATCCGCTAAACGTTCCCCCGTATATAACCTAAAATCCCAACAATCTATGTAGTAGACACAGAGGAGAGCACCCAGGTGCCC
>JAJQIP010000085.1 GCA_021199145.1 Porphyromonadaceae bacterium
TGCTTCTGTCCATTCTTGTACAAACTTATACAAATGTATAAATTTCTTGGGGAATTAAGGCACATTCACTAAAAGTTATCACGCTATCTGCAATTTAAACGAGGAATATGACCATAAGAAAATCAGAAAAAGACATTTTAAACAAAAAATCATTTTCTTTTGGTGGTGCGAAAAAAAAATAGTTACTTTGCCACGCTTTTCGTAATCTCTGGCAGGGAGAAGTGTTACCTGTTTATATTACGTTTCATATAACATTTTAAAAAGATAATAGAAATGGATCTAATTAAAGTGGCCGAAGAAGCATTTGCAACAGGTAAGCAGCACCCTTCATTCAAGAGTGGTGACACCATTACCGTGGCCTATCGCATCAAAGAGGGTAACAAAGAGCGGATACAACAGTATCGTGGAGTGGTTATCCGTATCTCAGGACAAGGAGAAAAAAAGCGCTTTACCGTACGTAAAATGTCTGATAATATCGGTGTGGAACGTATCTTTCCCATTGAATCACCGTTCATCGACAGTATCACGGTAAATAAAGTCGGAAAAGTTCGTCGGGCTAAATTGTACTATTTACGCAAACTGACTGGTAAAAAGGCTCGTATAAAAGAGAAGAGAAGCTAGAAAAAACAGATATTATTTAAAACCCCGCTTTGTGTTCAAAGCGGGGTTTTATTTTGCTCCTGTTTTGCATATCAGAGAAATTTATATTTCCCGTAAATAGACGGAAGGCGATTTTCCCGTAATCTTTTTAAAACTTCGGCTGAAATATTTGGGGTCGGCATACCCCACTTTGTAAGCCACCTCGGCAACAGAAAAGTTCTTGGTTTTCATAAATTGAATGGCCCGTTTTATGCGTACCGTCTGCAAGAAATTGATGGGCGAGTACCCCACAAGGGCCTTCATCTTACGGAAAAAGACACTTCGGCTTAAAGCCATCTCTTGGGCAAGGTCATCGACGCTCAAGTCGGGATTCTCAATATGCTCTTCGATGTAAGCCATCAGCTTCTGCATGAATTGTTGGTCGGCAGGCATGATAGACAGTTCCGAAAGAGGATATCCGGATTCATTGGAATCCCGTTGGCTGAACTGTTCCATGTATTTTTCACACAGCTGTTGCTGTTGTTGCAAAATCATCGCAACACGGGCTTTCAACAACTGTGTGCTGAAAGGTTTCACCATATATTCGGCAATGCCACTGTTGGAACCCCGTATACGGTCATCAAGTGTATCCTTGGCAGTCAATACGACAATCGGAATATGGCAGGTCGTCGCATCGGCTTTTATCCGTTCAGCGAGTGCAAAGCCGTCAAGTACCGGCATCATGAGATCAGTAATGACCAAATCTGGCAGATACTCGAGTGTCTGCCGCCAACCGTCCTCCCCGTTGACTGCCATATAGACTCGATATGTGCGATGAAGGCAACTTTGCAAGAAAGCCCGCAAGTCATCATTATCCTCTACCACCAAAATGGAGAAACGGTCATCATCAGCATCACCCTCCTCTTCCTCATTCTCCTCCTCAAAGGAAAAGTCATCGGCATCCACGCTGTCGTCCATCAAGAATTCTGACTGTGCGTCGTCTTCAAAATGGGCCTTGCCCAACAAGAAAGTGACTTCGAAAATACTCCCCTCCTCTTTTTTACTTTGTACCGTGATAGTGGCATGATGCAAATCGACCAACTGCTTCACCAGCGACAATCCGATTCCCGTTGACTGCATATAAAGATTGTCTTTCAATATGGTATCAAAACGCTGGAAAAGAGTGGGTATTTTCGAAGCACTGATTCCTACTCCCTGGTCACATACGGCAATGCGCACCTCCTTGTCGTCACTCTTCACCCGCACAATGATGGATTTGCCTTGTGGTGTATATTTAAAAGCGTTCGAAAGGAGATTGATGAATATCTTTTCGAATTTGTCTCTATCGGCCCACACATAGACCTCCTCAAGACCCATTTCAAGGCGAAAATCGATGTTATGCAGACGGGCGATGTTCTCAAAATTCTCCATGAGCGACTCCAACGATTCCCGTACGTTCATTCGCTCGATGAGGAGACGCATCTTCTCATTCTGAATTTTCCGGAAATCAAGGATTTGGTTAATCAGATTCAACATACGATGGGCATTAGTCTGCACCACGGTCAGATATTTTCTGTCTTCCTCAGGGAGCTTTTCATCGGCAAGAACCTCAGAAAGAGGCCCTTCGACAAGGGTCAAAGGAGTGCGCAATTCATGCGATACATCCGTGAAGAAACGCAATTTCGCTTCGGTAAGCCGATGTTCAAGTCTTAGGTTGTACCGCAGTTTATAAATATGAAGATAAATGAAAATTATAAGAGCGAGCAGCACAACAGCGACAAATACATAGAGGCATATGGCCCACGGAGTCTCATAAAATAAAGGCTTTCTCGTAATCGGTAATATGCGTTCATTGTCGACCCATAAGCCATTGCGATTGGTAGATTTCACCCGCAAATAGAAAGTACCGACAGGCAAGTTTACATAACTCGCCGTCAGATTTTCCTGGGTAACCTTCCAATCTTTATCAATCCCTTGCAACTTATAAGCGTACCAAATGGGTAGATTAGAGGAAAAATCAATGGCGGCAAAAGATACCGATAACGTTTTCTCTTTTGATTTTAAAACCAACGAATCAATATGCCCGCCGAAAACAATTGGCGGAACATACTGGTTATTATCTATCTTCCCGGGATTGACAACATACACCCCGGCGGTGGTAGAGACCAACAAGTGACCGTTTTTGTCAATAAATGGCTTATTCTCAGATAACTTAGCATACCTGGGCAAAGCTCCATAACCAATATTTTCAAAACTCTCTTTTTGGGGGTCAAATCGCATTAACATATGCTCGGTCTGGACCCATATATATCCCCAGAAATCTTCTATTAAATTAATGGCCACATCAGAATAAGATCCGTTCAACTTTGTATATGGGAGGAATTTCTTGTTATCTGAAAGCAAATCCTTGGTGAGAACCTTGTTCAAACCTCCCCCATATACGGCCAAATAAACATCCCCGCTATGCGTCACCTCTATACCCATAATGTCATTACCTCCCAGACTGTTAGGGTCATCGTTTTCGCGTACACTGCGATGATAGTGGATATTTTCGGGAGAAGTAAAATTCTCATTGAACGTATAGAGGCCATGGGTCGTTCCCACCAAAATGATACTGTCACCTGTCTCGGCAAGACAACGTACCTTTCGTGGATAGACTTTAGATTGGGAGCCTAAACGATTATTTTCATGCAAAAACGATACATCTTCAGCGTCCGGGTCGGGAATCAGATTTAGTCCCGAGTCATAGCAGCCCACCCACAGACGGCCTTTAAAATCCTGTAAAATGGTATACACGGCATCTCCACTCAGGCTATATACATTGCGGGAGTCTTTCTTATAATGTCCTGTTATGGCATACTGTTGGGGTGATTGGTAGCGCAATCGGTACAATCCCTCCCCTCGTGTCCCCAACCAGAGGTTTTGTGAGTGGTCTTCAAATAGGGAATATATTCCCACGCCAAAAGAGTCTGGCCTCTCCACAATACGACCCGTGGCATTTAGGTAACCCAACGATTTGTCACCTTCCCATATCTCAACGAGCCCATCCTTGGTACACACCCACGTACGACCTTTTGAATCAGAGAAAAGAGTGCGTATCTCTCCTTTCATATAATGAGGATGGGGCAACACCTCCCCATTTCCGAACTGCAGCTTGTATAGTCCGATATCACAGGCTATCCATATATTGTCCTGCTTATCTTGAAAGATAGAACGTACTGGGGATGTTACAGGATATTCCACATTATAGAGTTGCAACATCAGCCGGTCCAGATTGACCTTATACAAACCGCTCTCCCGGAAAAACAGGAATAATTCATCTTGGTCATTTTTAAAAAAAAATGGTCTTGTAAGGTCAAAATTGGCCCACGTTAAACTCTCCTTGGGAAGCGAAATAGGTTGAATACGACGAGAGGCCACATCGAGGAGGTATAATTTTTTGTCCCCGGAGATGAGACAACAACGGGAATCTTCATTATTGAAACAATAGACGACATTCTGCGACCCGGTTGTCGGGAGTTTTACCAATTCATTCTTTTGGGTATGAACATTGATAAAAACCACACCGGCATTGGTCTGCATCAGAATTGTGGAGTCATTAATCAGTTGCAACTGGTTGAGATGAGAAACCTCATAGGGCATATTTTCTACAAACGACAACTCCCCTGTCACCAAACTGTAAAAAGAGACAATACCTGTAGAGGTTCCCAACCATATTACACCGTTATTTTCAGCCCAACTTTTATACGACAAATTGTTTTTGAACAATAAATCCCCTACGACAATGACCCCTTTGTCGGTAAGCAACCATTCATTTCCAAGCGAATCGAGCTTAATTTCATAAACCTTACGTACTCCTGGAGAAGGATTGGGGAATATTTCGATATGGTCAATATTTCCGTCTTCTACGCAGAAAAGTGTTCCGTCATCATCAATCAACCAGCTGTGTCCATTCTTTAAGACAACGACTTTATGGGCCGAAATGGTGCGATTGTACTTTTCTTCCAAAAGGGATTGCACATCAATAAAATGTTGCTCTTGGGTCCGGAATAGACAAAAACGGCTACGCCCCACACACCAAATGTCATTCGCAGTATTTACATACACAAAGTCGAACCGATTTTGTGCCAAAGGTTCGTGATTGCCAGGAGTAGCCTTATAACTGGTAAATTTATATCCATCAAAACGGTTCAATCCATCCCACGTTCCAATCCACAATACTCCATCTCGGTCTTGAGCGATGGAAGTTACTCGTCCTTGCGAAAGTCCGTCATGTTCGGTATATATCGATAGATGACAATCATTCGGGACTTGTGCCATCGCAACTGTCGCCAGAAAAGTAAGAGATAGAATTAAGGTAATAAATCTCATCGAATAAGTTTCTGTTAAGCAAATATAAGAATATATCTCATACAACAGTTACAACCGAACAAAAAAGGAACCTATTTGACCAGAAAATCACCCTCTTCCTTACGCTCCGACTCTTCCCGAGACAATTCTGTTAAAAAAATGCATATCTTTGCACATATTGTGAACTTTTTCCCGAATATTAATCTCTTTCTTTGTGAACCTTAAAAACAGTGAAACACTATGAAAAAAACAATCATACTGCTTTCCTTTTTATGTGCAGGTTGCTTTTCGCAACGAACAGTAGCTCAAGACGAACCGTATAAAAATAGAGATCTCTCACCGCAAGAGCGGGCGGCTGACCTCACTTCACGCCTCACCCTCGAAGAAAAAGTGTCCCTCATGCAAAATACCTCTCCCGCTGTGCCTCGATTGGGAATAAAACCCTATAATTGGTGGAGCGAAGCTCTGCATGGTGTGGCACGGGCTGGTGAAGCCACGGTTTTCCCGCAAACCATTGGCATGGCAGCCTCTTTCGATTCCGATTTGCTTTATGAAGTATTTACGGCTGTCAGTGATGAAGCTCGGGCTAAATTCCATGATGCCCAACGGAAAGGAAAGTATGGACGCTATCAAGGCCTTACTTTTTGGACACCGAACATCAACATTTTCCGGGACCCCCGTTGGGGAAGAGGTCAAGAGACCTATGGGGAAGATCCCTATCTTACCTCTGTATTGGGATTGCAGGTGATTCGTGGCTTGCAAGGACCGGCTGATGCTCGGTACGACAAATTGTACGCTTGCGCCAAACACTTTGCCGTACACAGCGGTCCGGAATGGAGCCGACACCAATTTGATGCCAAAGATATCGATTTACGTGACCTTAACGAAACCTACCTTCCTGCCTTTAAAACAGCTGTCTTGGAAGGAGATGTGAAAGAGGTCATGTGCGCATACAACCGTTTTGAAGGGAAACCCTGTTGTGGTAGCGACCGGTTACTCATGCAAATCCTTCGGGAAGAATGGGGCTACAAACATCTTGTCGTAAGCGATTGCGGAGCCATAAACGACTTTTACAATCCATCGAAACACCATACCCACCCCGATGCGGCTCATGCTTCAGCCGATGCGGTATTGACAGGGACTGATGTCGAGTGTGGCGACAGCTATGCTTCCCTTGTCGATGCAGTGAAAGATGGCCTTATCCAAGAGAGCGACATTGATGTCAGTGTACGCCGTCTGCTCACAGCCCGTTTTGCTTTGGGGGAGATGGATGATGAAGAAGGGGTAGAGTGGTCGAAAATACCCTATTCGGTTGTCGATTGTCCCGAACATCGGGCTCTCGCCCTAAAAATAGCCCAAGAATCGATTGTCCTCCTCCAAAATCGGGACAATCTGCTTCCTCTCTCCACGGAAAAGAAAATCGCCCTCGTTGGGCCAAACGCAAACGACTCGGTCATGCAATGGGCCAACTACAACGGTACCCCCAACCGCACTGTGACACTACTCGATGGTATACAGGAAAAATTAGGAAGAGATGTCACCTACTTCAAGCTATGTGACTGGCTCTCAAACAGCACCTACGAATCAACATTCAATTGGCTCTATACACCCGACAACCAAAAAGGTATGGTCGCCACATATTATAATAATACCGACCTTGAAGGGGATGTGGCCGCTACGCAAATATACACCTCTCCCGTGAATCGGGATGCGGGCGGAAATACAGTATTTGAACCAGGAGTGAACTTGACTCATTTTACGGCCCGCTTTGAAAGCATTCTCCGTCCGGAAGAATCGGGGGAAATGGTGCTTACGGTAAACGCTGATGACGGATTCCGCATCTTCATCGATGGGGAAAAGCTCTTTGAAACGTGGAAGAAAAACAACAATGCTAAGAAAGAACTCCGTTTCCAAGTGGAAAAAGGAAAAGAATATGCCATCGAAATTGACTATCTCCAATTGGCCGACAACGCCTTCCTGAAAATAGACCTCGGACAGATGCGTGAAAAACCGATGGACGAAGAGATTAACGCTTTGGCTGATGCCGATGTCGTCATTTTCGCCGGAGGTATCTCGGCCCAACTTGAAGGGGAATCGATGAGCGTCAATTACCCCGGTTTTAAAGGGGGAGACCGCACTCATATAGAACTTCCTGAAATACAACGGAATATTTTGAAGAGATTGCACGAAATGGGTAAGAAAGTTGTCCTTGTCAATTTCTCAGGAAGTGCAATGGGATTGGTACCGGAAACAGAAACGTGTGATGCCATCATACAAGCATGGTATCCGGGTCAAGAAGGGGGTACGGCTGTGGCGGATGTTCTCTTCGGAGATTATAACCCGTCGGGAAAACTCCCTGTGACATTCTATCGGAATATCGATCAACTTCCCGATTTTCAAGACTATTCCATGCAAGGTCGCACATACCGATTCATGACCGAAAAACCACTCTATCCTTTCGGATTTGGCCTCAGTTATACCACCTATGAATATGGAACACCTCAAGTGAAGAAAACGGCGGTGAAAGTCGGTAAAGAGATACAACTCACCCTTTCTGTAACCAATACGGGACAATACGACGGAGAAGAGACAGTCCAACTCTATGTGCGAAAAGTCGATGACACCGAGGGCGCACCTATCAGGACGTTACGGGCATTCAAGCGGATAGCTCTCAAGGCTGGGGAGACACAAAAAGTGACATTCGAACTCACCCCCGAAGCATTTGCTTTCTTCGACCGGACAAGTGGTTATGTCACCACCCGTCCGGGAGACTACAAGATTTGGGTAGGGAGCAGTTCCGCTGAAGAAAATCTGCAAAGCCTCATCGTAAAATTGAAATAATTTCTTTTCATGTATACTTTCACGAAAAAGACTTCCCGATGGCGATCGGGGGTCTTTTTTATTTTTTGTTAACCCGTTTGTCAAATAATGTTATCTTTGCGGCGGATAAACCCGACCCAAAATGCGTACTATCATATCTTTGAAAAAAGGAGTGGCAGGTGATATAAACCGACGCTTCCTTACCCCTATCGATTTTGAATTATGCGAAGGGGAGCATTTGGCCGTCATCGGTTTGAACGGCAGTGGGAAAAGTACTCTCATACAGACAATTACGGGACAGCTCTTCTTACGGGAAGGCACCCTATCGTTCAACTTCGGCAGCAACGCCCACACCTACGTCTCCCAAAACATACGGTCTGTCACTTTCAACGATGCATATGGGACGGCAAATGCCGACTACTATTATCAACAACGCTGGAATTCGCAGGACAGTGACAGAGCCCCTCGTGTAAAGGATATACTTTCCAGGGAAAAAGGAGCCGACCCCACATGGCAAGCTCGGCTTTATGATATGCTGGACATCCCTGCCATGCTCGAAAAGCCCATTGTCGCACTCTCTTCGGGAGAATTACGCAAAATGCACATTGCTAAATTGCTGCTTTCAACCCCGCGAGTATTGATTTTTGAATCGCCTTTCATTGGCCTCGATGCCCCCTCCCGTCAACTTTTGACTACCTTACTACAACGGCTCATCACCGAACTTCCGGTCCAAATAATTCTTGTTGTGACTGACCCGCAGGAGATTCCGCCGTTCATTACGCATGTCTATGAGGTCGAAGGGATGCGTTGCTTACCGAAATGTACTTTGCAGGAATATCATCGGAAAGAATCTCTCACTGTCCGGAGTAAGGGAATAAATGCGCATGCTATCCAATTACCTTCCATCGAAAGCACAACACCTTGTACGGCAGATGAAATTGTACGCTTCGAGAATATATCGATACGATACGACGAACGGACGATTATCAATCGTTTGGATTGGACCATCAAAAACGAGGAAAAATGGAGTCTGCTGGGTCCCAATGGATCGGGAAAATCGACTCTGCTCAGTCTCATCTGCGCCGACAATCCGCAAGCCTATTCCCAAAATATCTCTCTCTTCGGCCGCAAACGTGGGAGCGGGGAAAGTATCTGGGAAATCAAGAGGCATATTGGCTACCTCTCCCCCGAAATGCATCGTTCCTACCTTGTAGATATCCCCGCCATCAAAATTGTAGCATCGGGATATTACGATACCATCGGCCTTTTCAAGAAGCCGACTCCGGAGCAGGAAGAATCTTGCATCGATTGGCTCGACACTTTCGGTATTACAGCCTTACGTGACCGCTCTTTTGTCAAACTCTCTTCTGGGGAACAACGGTTACTGCTGCTTATTCGGGCTTTGGTAAAAAATCCCGACCTGCTTATCCTCGATGAACCTTTCCACGGTCTGGATATTCTCAATAAGGAGAAAGCGAGAGCTATTATCGAAAAGGTTGCTGACCAACCTTATAAAACGATTATCTACGTGACGCACTATCCTGAGGAGACTCCACGTTGCATCAACAAATCGCTTGTTCTGAAACATTCCTGACTCCAATTCCGGTTTTCTACAATTCACGACAATAGGCAAAAAAGGGATGAAAATCAATAGATTTTCACCCCTTCTAACATCTGTGGGCGTTGAGGGATTCGAACCCCCGACCCTCTGCTTGTAAGGCAGACGCTCTGAACCAGCT
>JAJQIP010000009.1 GCA_021199145.1 Porphyromonadaceae bacterium
ATCATTACCTCCGGTATACCCCGCAAACCAGGTATGACTCGGGAAGAACTTATCGGTGTAAACGCAGGGATTGTAAAATCTGTGGTTGAAAGTGTCCTTGCCCACTCTCCCAATACCATCATCATCTGTGTCAGCAACCCTATGGACACCATGACCTACCTGATTCAGAAATGTTCGGGTCTGCCCAAAAACCGCATCTTGGGTATGGGTGGAGCTCTCGACAGTTCCCGTTTCAAGATTAACCTGAGCAAGGTCCTCAACGCCAATCCCAATGAAATCGAAGGCGTAGTCATCGGCGGTCACGGCGATACGACCATGATACCTCTCTACCGCCTGGCTACCTACAAAGGCATTCCTGTCACCCAACTCCTGACGAAAGAGGTCATCGACAAGGTAATCGCCGACACGATGGTAGGCGGCGCCACTCTCACCAAGATGCTGGGCACATCCGCCTGGTATGCCCCCGGTGCCGCAACCGCCTACATTGCGGAGTCCATCATTCGGGACCAGAAGAAGGTTGTTCCTTGCAGTGTCTATCTGGAAGGAGAATACGGTGAAAATAACATTTGCGTCGGAGTTCCCGTTGTGTTAGGCCGCACCGGTTGGGAAAAGATTGTGGACTTCAAACTCACTGACGAGGAAAAAGCCCTCTTCAAAGCCAGTGTTGCCGCTGTACGCAAAACGAACGGCGCTCTCAACCTGTAATTCTTCCCCACCTTGTATATGGACAAGCGGTTGCACAGAGGTGTGCGACCGCTTTCTTTTTCTCCGGATTTCCGAAGAGATGTACGAAAAAACAGCCCTTCGTGCGCAAAAAGCCAAAATAATCGTTAATTTTGGAGATAAATCCGCTAAATATCCATACCATGATTGAAAGAATCGACTTCAACGGCGTACCTGCCGTACACTTCACCTTCCAGCCCTACGAGGCCATTATGGTGCCTTCTGTAGGAGCCAATGTCGTCAAGCTGAAACACCTGCCCACCGGCATTGAGATACTGCACACCCCCACCGCCGAAGAGATGGGCAACTTCAAAGAACGTCCGCAAATCTACGGACTGCCCCTGCTCTTTCCTCCCAACCGCATTGCGGACGGTACCTACACCTTCGAAGGGAGAAAATACCAGTATCCCATCACCATTCCGGCCCAAAACAATTATCACCACGGCATTATCAAGAGCGAACCTTTTGTCGTGTCGAGAACGACGGAGGGGAAAGAGTATGTCGAAGTGGAAGCCGTCTACTACAGCAACGCCTTCACGAACAACATCTTCCGGGACTTTCCTCACGAATTCTGCTGCCGCATGATATTCCGCCTGGATGCCGACGGATTGCATCAGACAACCGTCTTCGAGAATCTCAGTGATAAGACCATGCCGGTAGGAATGGGATTCCATACGCCTATCTGCGTACCTTTCGCCCCAGGCGGAAAAACGGCCGATTACCGTCTGCGTCTCTCCGCCGGCAAACGAATGGAGATGAGCGAGCGCATTCTCCCCACCGAGAAACTTTTCGACCTTGCCCCTGCCGAGGCTCCTCTGCGCAGCGAAGGAATTACACCTTGCGGCGGTGAAGCGATAGAATGGGCGTTGGTCAATGAGCCACTCACCCTACAAGGCCGTCCCTATAACGGGGCTATCCTGACCGACACCGCCAAAGGGTTGTCGGTCTGCTATGAGGTTGACCAGAACTTCAAATACTGGACATTGTGGAACAATGGCGGAAACGTTCCCTATGTCTGTCCCGAACCCCAAAGCTGGGCGACGAATGCGCCCAACCTCTCTGACCCGAAAGCATACGGATTCCAAGCTATCGCTCCCGGAGAGACATTCCGGGCTTCGACCCACCTCTTTGTCACCGACAAACTATAATTCCAGGAGACATCCGACTACATAAGAATTGCGCCCGTAAAGGAGACCTTTACGGGCGCATTCTTCATCAACAGGAATGAATCAGTCAATCACATCGAACCCTGTATATGGAACCAATACCTTGGGGATGCGAATACCCTCCGGTGTCTGGTTGTTTTCGAGCAAAGCCGCCACAATACGGGGCAAGGCCAGCGCACTGCCGTTGAGCGTATGTGCCAAAAAGATTTTCTTGTCCGCCCCACGGATACGGCATTTGAGACGATTGGCCTGATAACTCTCGAAATTGGAAACCGAACTGACTTCGAGCCACCGTTTCTGAGCTGCCGAAAAGACCTCAAAATCGAAGGTGATTGCCGACGTGAAGCCCATATCTCCGCCACAGAGACGCAGTATGCGCCACGGCAATTCCAGACGCTCTACCAAGGTCTGCACATAAGCGACCATCTCTTTGAGCGAGTCGTACGAACGGTCGGGATGCTGTATCTGTACAATTTCCACTTTGTCGAACTGATGGAGACGATTCAACCCCCGCACATCCTTACCGTATGAACCGGCCTCCCGACGGAAGCAGGCGGAATAGGCCGTATTGCGGATAGGCAATTGCGACTCGTCGATAATCACATCCCGGTAAAGATTGGTCACCGGCACCTCGGCCGTAGGTATCAGATAGAGTTCGTCTTCGTTGCAATAGTACATCTGTCCCTCCTTGTCGGGAAGTTGTCCGGTACCGTATCCCGAAGCCGCATTCACGACATAGGGTGGCTGTACTTCCAGATACCCCGCATTGCGGGCACTATCGAGGAAGAAACTGATAAGCGCCCGTTGCAGACGAGCCCCTTTCCCTTTATACACGGGGAAACCGGCACCTGTAATTTTTACGCCCAATTCGAAATCGATAATATCGTATTTCCGGGCCAACTCCCAATGGGGCAGTGCGGATTCGGGAAGATTGGGCATGTTCCCGCCCATACGTTCCACGACATTGTCTTCGGCGGTATAACCTTCGGGAACCCCATCATAGGGAGTATTCGGGACAGAAAGCAGAATCTCCGTGATGCCCGCTTCAGCGGCCGACATCGCCTCTTCGAGCTTCTTGGTGGTCTCTTTTATAGCAGCCACCTTCTCCTTCGTCTCCTCGGCCTTGTCCTGTGCCCCCTCTTTCATGAACTTTCCGATTTGGGAGGAAAGGGTCTTTATCTCCGAGAGGCGGGAATCCAACTCAACCTGAGAAGAGCGGCGTTTCTTATCCAATTCCAAAACCTTGGCAATCGCATCACGTCCATCGAAATGTTTCTTTGCCAGCTTCCGAATAATCTCTTCGGGATTCTCTTTAATGGCGGCAAGTGTAAGCATAATCTATGATTTTAAAATAAACAATTCTCGTTATAAATCAGGCCAAAAGCGCCTTCACTTTATCGGCAAGGGCCTTCCCGTCAACCTTCCCGGCCAACTTTTTGGAGGCAAGTCCCATGACTTTACCCATCTCCTTTACGGAAGTGGCTCCCGTCTCGGCGATAATCTCCTTGATAACCGCCTCCAACTCCGCCTCAGACATGGGTTTGGGCAAATACGACTCGATAACGGTGACTTCGGCCAACTCTTCGGCGGCCAGTTCGGGACGATTCTGTTCGCTATATATCTGGGCGCTTTCCCGACGCTGTTTCGCCATCTTCGTCAGAATCTTCAGGGCCACATCATCGTGCAGTTCCCCGTCGGAACCCTTGGCCGTTTTCGCCTCAATAAACTCTTTCTTGATGCCACGCAACGCTTCCAGACGCTGTTTGTCACGGCTTAGCATGGCCTTTTTGATGTCTTCACTGATTTGATCGTATAAGTTCATATCTCTTCTGTTTTTAGATTCTTATTCCGTTTTATCAAAAAGTATCACACCGTTTCCATTGTGCGTCGATTCTTCGGAGACCTTTTCATTGGCGGTGTGGTGCAAAAGCTGTTTCACGAAATCAGACGGACGATTATAAGCGGGCGTACGGTCGAGCAACTCCAACACGGCATTGTCGTCCATTTGAGCGACAGAAAGCACCACATACTCCTTGTCGCCCGGATAGGCTACCTCGATATCCAAGGTGTCACTGCCGAAATCGGAAGCCAGAATAGTGACCTTCACACGGTCCTCCAGAGAGTCGTCAATCGTAATGCCGGAGATGGTTTTCACCCCGTCAAAACGGGCCATGAATTCGTTGAGTTCCTTGAACTCGTTCATCACTACTTGATTATCGGCCGAAGAACTCAGGTAGAGATTAATCAATATGCGTTTGGCGTTATAGAGGTTATCCGCAGCCAACAACGGAGAATGCAGGGCATCTTCGATAGCTTTGGTGATACGGTGCTCTCCTTCGCCATAACCGCTACTCATTACCGCCACACCTCCGTCTTTAAGTGTACGGCTCACATCGGCAAAATCGAGGTTGATATAGCCCTTCACCGTTATCAGTTCGGCAATGCTCTTGGCCGCAATGGTCAGGGTTTCGTCCGCTTTCTTGAAGCCGTTGAGCCAGGTCAGGTCGGGGTATACCTTGCGTAAATTCTCATTGTTGATGACTAAAAGCGCATCCACATTTTTCCGCAAATCCTCGACACCGGCCAAGGCCTGCCGCAACTTGAACTCGGCCTCCCAAGCAAACGGGATAGAGACAATCCCTACGGTGAGTATTCCCAACCTGCGTGCCACGGCCGCAATCACCGGAGAAGCACCCGTTCCTGTACCGCCGCCCATACCGGCCGTGATAAACACCATATCCGTATTGTCACTGAGAAGCTCCTCAATACGGTCGATGCTCTCTTCCGCCAACTGCCGGGCAACTTTAGGGTCGCCTCCCGCACCCCGTCCGGCCCCGAGAAGGAGCGTACGGGGAATCTTCGTTCCCTGCATCGCCTGTCTATCAGTGTTACACAATACGAACGAGACATCTTTTATGCCTGTCATATACATGTTCTCGACAGCGTTTCCACCACCGCCACCCACACCAATCACTTTGATGATGGCCGGCAATTCCGAACGTTCGATAGTCTCGAACTGGGGTTTATCATTATACTCACTCATAAGCGCTACAGTTATCGGTTAACTCTCTTCATCGACCATTCCTTTCACCTTACCCCAAAGCGTCGTGAATCTCGACTGTATATTACTGTCGGAGGACTGTGTTTTACCGGAACGGACCCGCTTCGAATCCGGATTGACGGGGCCCTCTTCCTCAGACGGCTTGGCATATAGGGAAGCCGCACAGACATTCGTTCCTTTCCGTAGCAGTCCGATTACAGGCATTGATACCGCCCCGTTGACACCCGACGGTAAGAGCACCCCCATAAGAGTGCCCCGACATACTTCCAGATGGGTCTCCTCCTCCAACAGCTCTTTCAATCCTTTTAGAGACGCACCGCCGCCAATCAGGGTAATTCCCGACCCCAAAGAAGAGGAAAATCCCGTATTCAGGAGTTGGGACTTGACATTAGCGACAATCTCTCCCATACGGGCGGTTATCGCATCCTCTATCTCTTTTGAGGTAACCTCATCGAAGTAAAAGTCCTTCAGACCCCAATCGACACGTGGCGAATCGTCTTGTTGCGGTTGATACGCCTTTTTGATTATTTCGGCCTCCGACTCCTTAACATGCAGGGAGGTAATGTCTCTCGTAATGTTGTTTCCCCCCAAAGGGATGGTAATCATGTACGATAGATGGCTGTCCCTATATATCGACAAGGTTGTCGTCTCTGCCCCGCAATCGAGCAAAGCACATCCCTGACGGAACTCCTCATCGGAGAACACCACGGAAGCCGCTGCGTTAGCCGTACAAATATATCCGGCTATCGGCATTTTTATCTGTTCGAAAACCCGGTCAATATTCCGTTTGTGAATCTCATTCCCCACAATCAGACGGTAAGAGACCCGTATCTCCGAACCGTATTCCCCGCAGGGGGTATGGGTAACTCTGCCGTCAATACGATATTCTCCGGGAATTACATCGAAGATTACCAGATTATTGTCCAAGACATGACTCCTCGCTTCCTCCTCCAGTTCGGCAAGAAGTTCCTCCGTAATAGGAGCTTCAGACGAAATGACCCGTACTATAGGGAAATCGACCGACCGGACGGACTGACCGCCCACACCGACATATACCTGCGAAATTTTGTACGGTGAAATGCGGACTTCCAGTTGGCGGAAAATCTGGGAAAGCTTCAACGCGACATCCGAGACATTGATGACCCGTCCCCGTTTAATACAATCCCGGCTCTCCTTCACCTCTATCGCATCCACCACCAGCCGGCCCTCGCCATTATAATGGCCGGCGGCACCCGTAATATGGGAAGAGCCCAAATCTACAGCTACAATGTACTTCTTCTCATCCTGCATATTCCTATCTTTTATTTCCGGCGTGTACACACGACCTGATCTTTATATTTGAGGTTTATGACCGTATATTTGTTCCAACCGCATTTCGAAAAGGCCTGTTCATACAGACACCGTAAATTGTTCAGTTTCTCTTCATAGGCAGTCAGTTCCCCTATCAGAATGCGTTGGTCTCCCACACGGGGAATCAACTCCACCTGCTGCCGGTTGTCCACACAAATCTGTTCGATTTGCGCCTGCCAAAAGGGGTGCTTTTGCAAGAAACAGGCGAAAGGATAGAGTACCTGTTGGGCATACTCTGTCGAAATAGGACCTGTGGCTACCGGCACAGAAACGGCCCCGAACAAATCGGCGACAATCAGACTCCCGGATTCATCCAGAAAATAGGCGCCGTTATCGCTTATTATCCGCATAATGGGCCGGCGTTGCGATACGTCAATCCGCAACAGGCCCGACGGTGTCGTATAACATTTGGCCTCCTTTATCAGGCTGTTTTTATAAAGCAACGTTTCCAATTCGTCCGTATTGATTTTCGCCAAAGGGATATTCTCCTCCCATTCGGCATGACCTTTGAGAAGTCTCAGTATCTCCGCCGTTGAAATATATTGCGCCCGCATGCTGTCGACTACCGTGACACATAGTCCCTTGCACTCTTGCCGACGGGCGGAACGGACTCCCCATACCAAGGCAAAAAGCAGGTATCCCATGAAGACCACGGTCAATATGTAACGAAGCAGACGTTTCATGAGCAGAGCAACTCCTCTTTTATGGCCGGTAACATACGGTCTATGTCTCCCGCACCTAAGGTGATTAAAATCTCAAAGTTACGTCCTTTTATCGTTTCGAGCAACTTTTCTTTAGGACAACACTCTTTCCTTTCACATTTTACCTTGTCGAAAATGATTCGGGAAGTAACCCCAGGGATAGGTTGTTCCCGGGCCGGGTAGATATCGAGAAGTATTAGTTCGTCGGCCAAGGAGAGCGCCTCGGCGAATTCATCGCAAAAATCCCTCGTTCGGGTATAGAGGTGAGGTTGGAATATCACGGATATCTTCTTCCCAGCATACAGTTTCCGAATCGACAGGAGACTGGCCTTTATCTCATTGGGATGATGGGCATAATCGTCAATCAAGACCGTTTTTCCCTCCCGTATCCAATAGTCAAACCGGCGACGGGCCCCGGAAAAACTCTTCATCGCCCGACGCATTTCATCGATGGTCGCACCGTTAAGCCAGGCAAGAGCCATGGCAGCCACACCGTTTTCGACATTGATAGGGACAGGCACCCCCAAATCGATATCTGCCACCACTCCATCGGGATAAACCCAGTCAAAGCAGATTCGCCCGTTCCCTATACGGATATTCCGAGCATGAAAATCCGCATCGTCTTCCAGGGAGTAGGTATACAGTCGCACACCCTCCGCCAGGTCGGGCTGTAGGGCAAGTCCTTTTTTCATAATCAGGACTCCACCCGACTGTATGAGTGAGGTGAAATGGCGGAAACTGTCGAGATAGGCTTCATAGGTGCCATAAATATCCAGATGGTCCGCATCCGTCGCCGTCACCACCGCCATATAGGGACGTAGTTGATGGAAGGAGCGGTCGTACTCGTCCGCCTCCACCACCATCAGATCGCTCTTCGCCGAGAGAATCAGATTGCTGTCATAATTTTTCAATATACCCCCCAGAAAGGCGTTGCAACCGATAGACGACTGGGCTAGAATATGCGCCGTCATACTCGAAACGGTCGTCTTCCCATGAGTCCCCGCCACACAAAGGCCACGGCCTTCGTTGACGATGAGGCCCAACAGCACGGCACGCTTCACCACCGTGAAATTATGTTCACGGAAATAGACAAGTCCCGCATGGGTATTCGGAACAGCCGGTGTGTAAACGACCAAAGTACGCTTAGCATCAAGGAAGGCCTTCGGAATCAATTCGACCGAATCATCGTAAACTATCTCCGCCCCCTCTTTCACCAGAGCTTCGGTCAGTGCCGAAGGAACCCTGTCATACCCTGCGACCGCATACCCCTTGGCCAGACAATAGCGCACCAGCGCACTCATACCGATACCCCCGGCCCCGACAAAATAAATCGATGTATAGGTTGTCAACGCATCCATAATCATCACTTTTTCTCCACAATTTCAAGAATAATATCCGCAATACGGGAGGCCGAATCACGCTGCGCCAGAGAGAGGATATTCTGGTGCATCTTTTCCAGCAAAGCCTCCTCCTTCACCAACTCCAAAGCCTTGTCGATAAGAGAACCGACGGCCTCCTTGTCGGGGATGAGCAAAGCAGCGCCCTTTTCCGAAAGCGCCAAAGCGTTTTTGGTCTGATGGTCCTCCGCCACATTCGGAGAGGGAACCAGAATGGCAGGCTTCCCCAACAGACAAAGTTCGGAGATAGAAGCCGCCCCAGCCCGGGAAATGACCAAATCGGCCGCTTTATAGGCCAGATCCCGACGAGCGAGAAAAGGCATTTGCACGATTTGGGCGTCGGCTTTTCCCGTCCACGCCGCACGCACGGTCTCTTCATAATATTTCCCTGTCTGCCAAATGAGTTGCACCTCATCGCCGGGAATACGGTCAATGGCCGCCAAGACACTTTGATTGATAGTTCTGGCCCCCAAACTTCCTCCTACTACAAGGATTGTTTTCTTTCGGGCGTTCAAACCGAAGAAATCGATAGCCTCCTCCCGTGTACAGCTAATCTCCTGTAACGCCTGACGCACCGGATTCCCCGTAAGTACAATGCGGTCGGCCGGGAAAAAGCGCTCCATATGCTCATAAGCGACACATATTTTCTTCGCTTTTGACGCCAGCAATTTGTTTGTAACACCCGCATAGGAGTTTTGCTCCTGTATGAGCGTAGGGACTCCCCGACGGGCAGCCGCCCACAGGGTAGGGCCACTGGCGTATCCGCCTACGCCCACCACAATATCCGGATGAAAGGCACGGACAATGGCGTTCGCTTTAATCCGGCTCTTCACCAGACGGTACGATACCCGGAAAGTCTTCCACGACTGCTGCCGGGAAAAGCCG
>JAJQIP010000039.1 GCA_021199145.1 Porphyromonadaceae bacterium
GACCAATAGAACACCTTGGTGTCGTCGCGGGGAATTCCTTCTTCCCCATTACCGTATATTTTTATCAGGCGCTCCTGAGCTTCAACATCGCCCGACTCTGCCGCTTTTTCCAATGACACGATGGAAACGGGCTCCTCCGACTTAATTTCGTCGTCAGCGTAAACCGGTAGGCATGCACCACCCAAAAATACGGCGACAGCCGCCCAAAAAACAGAATATTTTATTTTCATGATTTGCAAACAATGATAGTTGTAATTGTAGAATTATTATTCCTGTGAATTTTGCTTTAAAAAGTTTGGAAATCGCTCGGCAATAATTTTCGATGGATAGTCGCCATATTCTACAGCTTTGTTGTACCACTTTAAGGCTGATTCTATGTCGCCGGCAGCGAAATATGAATCCCCGAGATATCTCATTGAAAGAGAATTATTCTTTTCTACTCCTTGCATGTAATATTCGCGAGCTTTTTCTTTGTCGGTGGCGACGCCGTACCCTTTTTCGTAGCAAATACCGAGTAGCGCCAACTTCGACGGATTAGAATCTCCCAATCGGGATGTTAAAGTAAAAATGTCTGCGGCGGTATCCGGTCTATTCAAATTTCTCTGCATGCGGATGATGTATATTCTCGCCAATAATTCTGCGGGGTAGTCGTGAAATTTTGCCTCATCTGTGCAAAGTTTTCTCAAAAGTTGTCTTTCGGCGACATCGATAGTTTTCTCAGATGGATATGAAGTATTGGCTTCATATTCAGACACTGCGAGCAGCATTGCGTGGGCAGATCCACCGTCAAGTGCTTTCTCCAAATATTCTTCGGACTTGGCGACATCCTTTTCTACACTTATTCCATATCGATAGAATGCAGCCAAAAAACCACTTGCAGTTGTTGAGGCTGCATATTGATTGTGACGCTCATAGTAATCTAATATTACTACCTCGGTTGCACGCCGTCTGTTTTCAATAACATCGTTAAACCAATTTAACACTTCTTCTTTCGTGGCGTACGGGGCTCCAAGATTTTCTATATCTCGTTCGGAAGTTGGGACAATTCGAGAATCTTTCCAAAATTCCGTAATAAAGCGTTGCTTTGCATCCAAACTGCCATTCCGCGCAGCCTTCGCCCAAACTTCTAAAGCTTTCTCACGATCTTTTTTTACCCAACACCCTCCAATTAAATAAAGGGCGCCAAGATCTACCTGCGCGTCTAAATTGCCCCGAGTTGCGCCCTCATAAATATATTTCTCTCCTGTGATTTGATTTTGGAGCGTTGCGACACCGGAGGTTGCGGGAGCGTAGAGCAATGCATATCCATAAGTCGCTATCCCATCTACGTCGTCGAGATCTGCCGCCGTCTTCAAATACGACAGGGCTTTTGGCAGATCCTTTTCAATCTCCCCTACACCGTATAGATAAATATACCCGAGTAAAAAGTTTGCACGAGGACTCCCAAGATTTGCCGCTCTTTCTAAATAAGAAATAGACTTTTTAACGTCCACAACAAGATATCGCTCTCCCAAGACCAAGAGGCTTTTCACATTATCTTGCTCGGCAGCCTTATGAAGCCAGTAAAAAGCTTTGTCAACGTCGTATTGGGGATTTTCCTTTTTCCCGTAAATTAGAGCCAAGCTCACTTGTGACTCCGCCTCGCCTGATTCTGCCGCTTTTTTCAAATTTTCCAATGACTCTGCGGAGACATATTCATCAGGGTTAACTTCATCTTCAGCGCAAACCGGAAGAGATGCCACGCCTAAAAGCATGGCAATTGACACCAAAAGAACAGAATATTTTATTCCCATGATTTTGTATTTTCCAATTTATCGTTATTCTCGCGGTTTTTCTTTTGATAGTTTGTCGATTTTTTCGAGGTAAGATTTCCCCTGATCGTTTCCATGCATAGCAGCCTCATTTAACAGTTTTAAGGCAGATTCTTTATCCCCATCATTAAAATATGATATCCCGAGAAGAGACATGGCCTCATAATCATTTTTTTCTATCCCTCTCTGCCAGTACTCACGAGCCTTTGCCTTGTCGCATTCAACGCCATACCCATCGCTATAACAAACCCCGAGAAGTCGACATTTTATTGGATTCTCATCATTCATGCGAGAAACGAAAGTAAAAGCCATTTCTTCAGCCCACGCATCTTTTCGCTTTATGAGCAGGGCCATATAAAACTGTGCTAACAAGGATACGATCTCGTCTTGATCCATCTCATTTTCCTTGTTCCTATATAACATCAGCAAAAGTATCCGTTCTGTTTCTGCGATAACTTTATCGTCCGGATACTCGCGAAGATTTTTAGATTCATTGATTGCCCTAAATGCAGTAAACAGTGCAAGCATGTCATCAGATACAATAGATCTTTCGAGAAATTCTTTTGCCCGTTCCATATCTTTCTCTGTCCCTATTCCATGCGAATAAAATATAGACAACAAAGCGTTTGCAGTAGATTTTTTTATGGCACGTTCTTCCGGTGCAATCCTCTTGCCATCTTCCGAAAATTCTACCGCTTGTGCAGGAGGTATATTCCATTCTCCTTTTTCAACTTCGTTGAGCCAGTCAAACAATTCCCTGCTGGTGGCATATGGTTCGGCGTTGCATGAAACAATTTCGGAAACAGTCATGCCTGATAAAAAGATTCTGCAAAAATTATCTTTCGCAGTAAAATCTCCCCGTCGTGCAGCTTTTGCAAGCCATTCCAAGCTTTTTCCGCTGTCTTTCTCTATTTGTACCCCCCCCCACGAATATAAAATTCCAAGATTTCTTTGTGAGGCCAAATCTCCAAGTTTGGCAGCCTCTAAAATGTATTTTTCTCCTCTAATTTTATTTTCCACTGCAGATTCATCAGGGGCTGTCGGGAGTATCGCCAATGATACCCCATATATTCCC
>JAJQIP010000050.1 GCA_021199145.1 Porphyromonadaceae bacterium
CGGGGTTTATCGGCGGGAAGGATTTCGTTGACCACCTCTATCATCTCATACATCTTTTCGGTAGGTTCCCCGACGGCCAAGCCACCAATCGCATTTCCGTCAGCGCCCAAATCAGCCACATGGTGCGCCGCCTCCCGCCGCAGGTCAGGATAGGTACATCCCTGTACAATAGGAAAAAACGCCTGCCGATAGCCGTATTTATTGTCCGTCTCACGCATGCGTTTCCAACCCCGGTCAAGCCATTGTCGAGTGAGAGTGAGCGACTTCCGGGCATAGGCATAATCGGCATCGCCCGGGGTACATTCGTCCAAGGCCATGATGATATCCGCCCCGATAATCCGTTGGGTGTCCACAACGTTTTCGGGGGTGAAGAAATGCCTTGAGCCATCAATATGCGAACGGAACTGTACCCCTTCGTCCGTCAGTTTGCGTATGCTGGAGAGGGAAAAGACCTGGAAGCCCCCGCTATCGGTGAGGATAGGGCGGTCCCAGCCGTTGAATTTGTGCAGGCCTCCGGCCTGTTCGAGAATGGCAAGTCCGGGACGCAAATAGAGATGATAGGTATTCCCCAATATAATCTGTGCCTTAATATCGTCCCGCAATTCCCGTTGATGTACCGCCTTTACACTTCCGGCCGTCCCCACCGGCATAAAAATAGGGGTCTCTACGGTCCCGTGGTCAGTCGTTATCAAGCCGGCACGGGCATGACTTTGGGCATCAGTATATTGTAGGGTAAAATTCATATTTCGAAATATACAGAGACAAAGATACAGATAAATCCCCATTTACGAAAACACCATTTTTCGTCGAACGAAGAGCCTGGGATATATGGCATGTCATAGGAAGGAATTTCCGAAATAAAACAAGCGCATCGATTTAAAACTTTCTGTTTTTCGGAGAATATGTCTATTTTTGTGACAGATTAATTTGGATTTATGGTTCCAAGAATATTGTCAAAGAGAGAGGCCGATGAGATGAGTCAACTGATTGACATGGCCAAACGCATTGTCATTGTGTGCCATGTCTCCCCGGACGGCGACGCTATCGGCGCTTCGTTGGCTATGTGGCATATGATGAACGGCTTGGGCAAGGAGACTTATATCATTGTCCCGGACCAGTATCCTGCCGATTTCCGTTTCTTGAAAGGGTGTAAGGAGATATTGGTCTACACCCGATATACAGAGTTCGCCGAGAGTCTGATTTCTCAAGCGGACCTCATATTCTGTCTGGATTTCAATGACCCTCAACGGGTCGATTTGATGTGTCCGGCATTGACGGCTTCGAAAGCGAAAAAGATATTGATAGACCATCACTTGCACGCTAAATCGTTCTGCGATATGACCTTTTCGCATCCCGAAATATCGTCGACCTGTGAGGTGCTGTTCCGAGTCATCTGCAATTTGGGACTGTATGAGCAAATGACCGTCGATGCGGCGAATGCCATTTATACCGGCATGATGACCGATACGGGCAACTTCACCTACAATTCGAATTCCCGTGAAATTTATCTGATTATAGCCGAACTGATAAAGAAAGGCATCAATAAAGATGCGATATATGCCCGTATTCACAATACAAACAGTGAGGACAAACTGCGGCTGAACAGTTACGCCATTTTTCAAAAAATGGAGGTTTACCCCCAATATAGTGCAGCGATAATACTCCTCACCCAGGAGGAGTTGAACCGGTATCACTATCAGAAAGGAGATACCGAAGGGCTTGTAAATGTACCCCTCTCGATGGGGAACATTCTCTTTTCCGCCTTTCTGCGGGAGGAGTCGAACCTGATAAAGGTCTCGTTGCGCTCCAAAGGAAATTTCCCGGCCAATAAAATCGCCACGGACTATTTCAACGGGGGAGGCCACTTGAATGCGGCCGGAGGGGAATTTTACGGCACGTTGGAGGAGGCGGGGAATTTCATGCGAGGAATATTGCCGGTTATCGGTGATCTGGCGGCTCAGTTAAAACAATCCTAAAGAAGATACAATATGAAATTTTTTGTGACGGTTTCGATTCTCTTGGCGGCTTTGGCTTTTTCGGCCTGCAATAACAGTAAGACTTACATAGAACTGCGTAAGGAAGAAGATAACGCTATTGACAAATTCCTGTCATCGGATGATCATTGGGTATCGAACCTGCCCGCTGACGGAGAAGAATTCGAGACCGCTGAAAATTCGGACAATCCTCCCTATTATAAGCTTGAGGATGGTGTATATATGCAGATACAATCCATAGGTTACCTGGATTCGACCAATACCTTTTTCGTCAGCGGGGATAAGGTCTATTTCAGGTATACCCGCATGAGCCTTACCAGTTGGGCGGACGGCACGATTTCGACTTCAGGCAATATGAGCGATGCGAGCGGAAGCAGTGATACCTACTATTTTTCCTATAATCCAAGTGTAACAGGGTCAACCTATTCGGTATATTATGAATATGGACTGGGAATAGAGTATCCGTTGAAGTATGTGGGAAACGGGGCTTTGCTGTATTTGATAGTCCCCTCTAAAATGGGCTTTTCCAGCGAGGTGTCCAGTGTCGTGCCTTATCTCTACAAAATAAAATATAATTTGAAGGAGAACTGATAAACTATGTCTTTACTAAAATCCATTTCAGGAATCCGTGGGACTATTGGCGGAGAAGCCGGTCAGGGTTTAAATCCGCTTGACATCGTAAAGTTTACCGCCGCCTACGCCACATTTATAGGCCGAACGGTTGCGACCGATTCGCCTCGAAAGATTGTCGTCGGACGGGATGCCCGTGTGTCGGGCGAAATGGTATCGCACTGTGTGATAGGAACCCTTCTGGGAATGGGGTTTGATGTGGTTGACCTCGGTCTGGCCACCACGCCCACTACCGAATTGGCGGTTGCGTGGGAACAGGCCTGTGGGGGAATAATCCTTACGGCCAGCCACAATCCCCAGCAGTGGAATGCGCTGAAACTGTTGAACGGACAAGGAGAGTTCCTGAATGCCGAAGAGGGGAATGAAGTCCTGAAAATCGCAGAGAGAGAAGATTTTACATTTGCCTTGATGGACAATCTGGGACATATCGTACGGGAAGATTCCTCCGTACAAAAACACATAGCCAATGTACTGGCCCTGAAATTGGTCGATGTAGATTGTATACGAAAGCGGAAATTCACGGTGGCCGTCGATTGCGTTAATTCGGTGGGAGGCATTGCCATACCGGCTTTGTTGGAGGCATTGGGCGTGGAAAAGGTCATCCGCCTTAATTGCGAACCGAACGGGATTTTCCCGCACAACCCCGAACCTCTGCCACAACATCTTACCGAAATCTCCGATTTGATGCGGAAAGGCGTTGCCGATGTGGGGTTTGTCGTAGATCCCGATGTAGACCGATTGGCTATTGTCTGTGAAAACGGCGATATGTTTGGCGAAGAGTATACCCTTGTCTCCGTTGCAGATTATGTTTTGCGTCATACACCGGGCAACACGGTCTCGAATCTGAGTTCATCAAGGGCATTGAGGGATATAACCCGTCTGCGGGGAGGCGAATATAACGCCGCCGCTGTAGGAGAGGTCAATGTCGTGGCCAAAATGAAAGAGACGCATGCCGTGATAGGAGGAGAGGGTAATGGTGGGGTGATTTATCCGGAAAGCCATTATGGACGGGACGCTCTCGTAGGGATTGCCTTATTCTTGACCCATCTTGCCCAGGAAAAGAAAACCGTGAGTGCGTTGCGAGCTACTTATCCGAGCTATGCCATGACCAAACAACGCATTGATTTGACTCCTGCCATCAACGTGGATGCTCTGCTCCAAACTGTCAAAGAGAAATATAAAGCATATGAGGTTACCGATATCGATGGAGTGAAAATCGACTTTCCGGATGGATGGGTACATTTACGGAAATCGAACACCGAACCGATTATCCGGGTATATGCCGAAGCGGGGAGTACTGCATTAGCGGAAGAAAAGGCCGCTGCAGTCATGGCCGTTATCCGTTCCATGATTGCCTGACAATTGTCGAAATACTTATAAAATTTGGGACAATGGATATTTGATAAATTCCATTGTCCCAATTAATTAAAGTATATATCTTTAGGATTTTTTACTCCTTTATTTGGACTGAATCCTCCCGATGATATCCGCTACGATTTGATAATCTGTCAAGTGATTTTTCTGTAGGAATTTCTCTACATCAAACCGGTCGGCGAACTCCTTTTTCGCCCCGTAATTCATCACTTTCATATCACTCGGACCATAATAGCGGGCTATTTTCTCCCCAAAGCCACCATCTAGTACACCGTCTTCCAAGGTGACGACTAATCGATGATTGGCTTTCAAACTGTCCAGGAGTTCTTCATCAACCCCCGTAATGTAACGAGGATTAATCAGTGTGGCATCTATGCCGGTTTTCTCTTTTAGGAGATTACATATGGATTCCCCCAACTGGAAGAATGAGCCTAAACCTATAATAGCCACTTGTGAACCTGACGGGCCACCTTATACCGATTCAGCCGACTGTAATCCGTGTCAACCGGCTTTCCGCACGTGATTACACCATTGGCCGGCACACGGATGGCTACCGGATGTTCTTGTTGACGCATACCCCACGCCAGCATGGCAAAGTACTCCTCCTTACAGGTAGGGGCCAGATAAACGATGTTCGGGATATTGCTTATCAGCGGAATATCAAAGAAGCAGGCATGGGTCACATCGTTCATCGCCGACAACGAGCCCCAATAGACCAACAGGACAGCGGGATTATTGTTAATACAGAGGTCTTGCGAAAGTTGGTCATAAGCCCGTTGGATAAAGGTACTCAAAGCGCCATAGACCGGCCTTCCGCCGGCAGCGGCAATGCCAGATGCCAATGCCACGGCATGTTCCTCGGCAATGCCAACATCCACGAACTGCCTTCCGGCGGCCGCCCGACGTTCGGGGGTAAAACCGATGACAGCAGGTGTACCGGAGGATATAGCCACTACACGAGGGTCCTTCTTCATCTGGTCAAGCAGGTATTCGGCGGTAAGGTCAGCATAGTCTTCCGGCTCGTTATCGGGAACGGCTTGTCGTATACCGGCCTCCTCTTGGGCCAATTCTGCCAATGCCGCTTCGGGATTGAACGGGTCGCAAAAATGCCACGTTTCCTTGTGCCGAACAGCCGGAGCAAATCCCTTCCCTTTCAGCGTGTTGATGTGAACGACAACAGGATGGTCAATGCCCTTCACCTCCTCAAAAGCCTTTATAAGCGACTGCACGTCATTGCCGTTTCCCACATAGCGATAGTCCAGTCCCATTGCCCGGAACAGATTGCAGGCACATGCCCCATCGCTCTCCCGTAAGGCTTGTAGATTGGTATATAGACCGCCATGGTTCTCCGCAATGGACATTTGATTGTCATTGACTACAATGATGAAATTGCTCTTCAACTCAGTGGCAAAGTCCAACCCTTCCAGGGCTTCTCCGCCACTCAACGAACCGTCGCCAATTACAGCGATGACATTCTCCTTTCCGCCCTGTAAATCACGTCCTTTGACCAATCCTCCGGCAAGGCTCACCGAAGTAGAGGTGTGGCCGATGGTAAAGAGGTCGTGTTCGCTTTCGCACGGCTCCGTATAGCCCGACACATCATCGTAATGTGACGGGTGAAGAAAAGCCTCCTTGCGACCGGTAAGCATCTTGTGCACATAGCATTGATGGGAGACATCGAATACGATTTTGTCCACTGGTGAGTTGAACACATAATGCAAAGCGATGGTCGCTTCAACCATACCGAAATTGGGGCCGAAATGTCCGCCGTGTGCGCTTAACTTCTGTAATAATACTTCACGAACTTCATCACAGAGTACATTCAATTCCGTCAAGGACAGCTTTTTTACATCTGCGGGGCTGTTGATGGTCTCTAAATACATATCCTAATGGTTTGATATTTTACAAGCAAAGATTCAAGGACAAAATTATACGGAAAGTGTCCTATATTTTTACCCAAATTCCGGTATTTTTCTATCCTTTTTACAGATTATGAAATGCTGTTATCCCTATTAAAAAAAGACTTTCCGTTCATAATTCAGGCATAACAATCCGGGTACCTATCATCCTGTTGAATGGATTTTCCTCCATTCGTATCAGCGACAAATTTAATAAATTGTCGCTCAAAAATACGCCAAATCCGATGTCACATCTCCACCTCATATGTTTCATGATATGTCTTACAGCGTTTATTAGCATCATTTTTTTTGCAGATATTATATACTTAAATATTTGATAAACAAAATAATATATTAAATAAACTTGGTCAGTATTTTTGATAGAATTGGAATATATAAAATAGAGAAAATATGATATACCGCCTTTCCGAGAGAGTGGGTATTCGGGAGCTTTTAGAATGATGCCGAAGGGAAAAAGGGTGTTTTATATCTGATTTTTGCCTATTTTTGTTTTTGAATTATCTTGAATGCCGGAGAATGAATAATATCCGTAATTTTTGTATCATCGCCCATATCGATCACGGGAAAAGTACGTTAGCTGACAGACTGTTGGAGTATACCCATACCATTGCCCCAAAAGATTTACAAGACCAGGTTCTGGACAATATGGAGCTGGAGCGGGAGCGGGGCATTACCATCAAAAGTCACGCTATACAGATGGAGTATGTCTATAAAGGGGAAAAATATATTTTAAATCTGATTGATACTCCGGGGCATGTCGATTTTTCGTATGAAGTGTCACGCTCAATTGCCGCTTGCGAAGGTGCGTTGCTTGTTGTAGACGCTTCGCAAGGCATACAGGCACAGACGATATCGAATCTGTATATGGCTTTGGAAAGTGACCTTGAAATCATTCCCGTCATGAATAAGATTGACCTCGACAGTGCCATGCCCGAAGAGGTGGAAGACCAGATTGTGGAACTGCTCGGTTGTAAGCGGGAGGAGATTCTGCGGGCCAGCGGCAAGACCGGAGAGGGAGTAGAAAAGATTCTTGACACAATTGTCGAGCGTATACCTGCTCCGCAAGGGGATAGCGAGGCTCCGTTGCAATGTCTGATATTTGATTCGGTATTCAATTCGTTCCGGGGAATTATCGCCTATTTTAAAATTGTGAACGGCATAATCCATACGGGAGACAAGGTAAAATTTGTCGCCACGGGAAAGGAATATGAGGCGGACGAGATAGGCGTGCTGAAGTTGGACATGTCTCCCCGAGAAGAGTTACGGACAGGAGATGTAGGGTATATTATATCCGGAATCAAGACCTCTAAAGAGGTAAAGGTGGGCGATACCATAACGCATATCGACCGTCCTTGCACCGAGGCCATTGATGGATTTGAGGAGGTGAAGCCGATGGTTTTTGCCGGAGTCTATCCTATTGAAAACGAAGATTTTGAAATGCTGAGATCTTCTCTTGAAAAACTACAGCTCAACGATGCCTCGCTAACGTTTCAACCGGAATCTTCCGTGGCCCTCGGATTCGGATTCCGTTGCGGTTTCCTGGGACTGCTGCATATGGAAATCATTCAGGAACGACTTGACCGAGAGTTTGATATGGATGTCATAACCACGGTTCCCAATGTGTCGTACAAGGTAATAGACAAGAAAGGCAATGTGATAGAGGTGCATAATCCGTCCGGATTGCCTGACATAACGCTCATTGACCACATTGAAGAGCCCTATATTCGGGCTTCGGTCATCACAACGACTGACTATATAGGCCCCATCATGACTTTGTGCCTCGGCAAACGAGGCGAGTTGGTTCGGCAAGAGTATATATCCGGAAACCGAGTTGAACTGATTTACGATTTGCCCTTGGGGGAGGTGGTCATTGACTTTTATGACAAATTGAAAAGCATCTCCAAGGGGTATGCTTCGTTCGATTATCATCTGCATGATTTCCGGCCGTCAAAACTGGTCAAACTGGATATTCTGCTCAATGGGGAATCCGTGGACGCCCTATCCACGTTAACCCATATTGACAACGCCATGTCCTTTGGTCGGCGTATGTGTGAGAAGCTGAAGGAATTAATCCCTCGACAACAGTTCGACATCGCCATACAAGCGGCCATAGGGTCTAAAATCATAGCCCGAGAGACGGTAAAAGCTGTGCGCAAAGATGTTACCGCCAAATGTTATGGGGGAGATATAAGCCGGAAACGCAAGCTGTTGGAGAAGCAGAAAAAGGGAAAGAAGCGCATGAAACAAATCGGGATGGTGGAGGTTCCCCAAAAGGCTTTCTTGGCAGTCTTGAAACTCGATTGAGCTTTATCGCATTTGCGCCTTTAATTCCTCGGAAATCTGTCGGCTCAACACGTCAAAGGGTTGGGTGCCGTCAACCCAATGGATGGTAAATCCACGACGCTCCATGCCCCGAAACCAGGTCATCTGTCGTTTGGCAAATTGATGGATGGCGATTTCGAGGCGGGAAAACATTTCCTCATACGAACAGGTCCCTATGACATATTCTGTCAAATACTTATATTCCAATCCGTAATAAATCAGGTCCTCGGCAGAAATGCCGCTATCGAGCAAGGCTTTTATTTCGTCAATCATCCCGTTGGCAAGACGGCTCTTTAACCGTTCGGTAATTCGTTTACGCCGAAGTTCCCGGTCTATCTGTATCCCTATGATATAACTGTCAAGAGGTGAATCCTGCCGGTTCTCAGGAGGAATATCCCTATAATACTCTTCGATTTCAATGGCCCGGATAGCCCGTTTGCAGGTATCTATATCGGTGGTATTATGGAGCGTCTTATAACTTTTGAGAATCTCTTCCAACTCCTTGATAGACTTCCCGGCCAAAGATTCACGCAGCGGCTTGTTTTCCGGGACAAACGGCATACAACGGCCCTTTAGCACGGTCTCGATATATAATCCCGTACCGCCACAGAGGAGAGGGGTATGTCCCCGATGACGTATATCCTCATAGGCCGCACGGAAATCACGCTGATATTCATAGAGATTGTATTTATACCCCGGTTCGCAAATGTCTATCAAATGATAAGGTATTTGGCGACCATGGATGGTATATTCGTCCAAATCCTTGCCCGTACCGATATCCATATGCCGATATATCTGGCGGGAATCGGCACTGATAATTTCCAAATCCAGCAAGTCCGCCAGTTGTACCCCTAACGCCGTTTTCCCGGATGCTGTAGGCCCTAATAAGGTGATAATGTCCATAGGCGAGACTTTTTACTATATACCAACTCCAACGAACGGTTGTACTTGTAATGGATTTTAATTTATTTATATATAGCGAGATATACCATTTTGATAAACTATCACTCATGGT
>JAJQIP010000054.1 GCA_021199145.1 Porphyromonadaceae bacterium
TTGAGCGACACGGAGCGCAGTGCCTTGTTGGGTCTGCTTCGGGAGAGCAAGAGTTACGGTCTGGTATGGGAGGACAAGCCGGAAGAGATAGAGGAACGCCTTCGGGACGAACTCCCTATCCTGACGGAACTTCCAGAACGGGCTATACACAGCTCGGACAAAGAGGCCCCGAACCATATCCTCATCGAAGGGGATAACCTCGAAGCCCTCACCGCCTTGGTCTATACCCACGAAGGGAAAATCGATGTGATTTATATCGATCCGCCCTACAACACCGGAAACAAAGACTTTGTCTACAACGATAGCTTCGTGGATAAGGAGGACGCTTATCGCCACTCCAAATGGTTGTCGTTCATGAGCCGTCGGTTGAAAATTGCCAAGAAGTTATTGTCAGAGCGGGGAGTTATCTTTATCTCAATCGACGATAACGAACAAGCCCAACTAAAGTTACTATGCGATGATATATTTGGTGCACAAAATTTTGTTGCAAAATTTGATTGGCGAAAAAAAACAGGAGCAAATGACGCTAAGGATATAGCGGTTATAACAGAAAGCATTTTATTATACTGTAAAAATCGTCAAAATACTATCGAAAACTACTTATGGGCAAGAGATTATGATTCCATTAATGAGAAGCGATACAAATATAAAGATGCCTTTTGTGAAGAGCGTGGAAAGTTCTATTATGATACTTTAGATAGAGGTGGTCTTCAGTACTCAGATTCTATGAATTTTGGAATAGAAGCACCTGACGGTGGAATAATATATCCTAATGGACGTTCAGAATTTAAAAAAGATGGATGGATATGGAAATGGGGAAAAGATAAGGTTAAATGGGGACTTGAAAATGGATTTCTAGAATTTTTTAAATCCTCAAAAAGTCAAGGTTCATCATTTACTATCAAATACAAAGTCTATCAAAAAGTTGACAATGAAGGAAATATAAGGAAAAAATCCGGAAGAGCTTATACAAATCTTATTTTAAGTCCTATTAATCAACAATGTAATTCAGAATTTAATGATTTATTTAGTTAAAATAAACTATTCTCTAATCCAAAGCCAATAGGTTTAATATCGCTTTTAATCAAAACTTTAAAAAAGAATGAATTAAATATTCTTGACTTCTTTGCCGGTAGCGGCACCACCCTGCACGCCACAATGCAACTCAATGCCGAAGACGGCGGCCACCGTCGATGCATACTCGTAACCAACAACGAAAATCGTATCTGCGAAGAAGTCACCTACGAGCGCAACAAACGGGTTATTCAAGGGTACGTCAATGCCAAGGGAGAAGAGGTGCCGGGCCTTACCCGAAACAATCTCCGCTACTACCGCACGGGATTTGTGGGCCGCAGCCGCTCCATGCGGAATATGCGAAAGTTGACAACCCTCGCTACCGATATGCTCTGCATCAAGGAGGATATTTACGACGAACAAACCGTTTTGGGCAGTCACGAAACCCGTCGGGAGGAGTTCCGCTATTTTGACAACGGAGAAAGAGAGATGCTTGTCATCTATCGGGAAGAGACGATTGACGAGGTGGTGGATATCCTCTATACAACGGAGGTTCCCCGTCCTGTCAAAGTCTATGTATTCTCCCCCAGCGAAGACCCCTGGGAAGGTTCATTCGAAAGAGTTCAGGAAAAGGTGGAACTGTGCGCCCTGCCACAAGCCATCTACAACGCCTACCGCAGAATTCTGCCCAAAGAACGGGATGCCGTTGTGGGGCAGGAAGAAGATAAACGCTAAACGGCAAGAAGATGAAGCAGTTGGAATATCAGCAAAAGGCGATAGCCGAATTGACCGAGAAGGTCATCCGCTTGTTGAACCTCGGCGGAGAACGGCACAAAATCGTATTCGAAGCGCCGACAGGTTCGGGAAAGACCGTAATGGCGTGTCAGGCGTTGGCCGGCATTGCCGACGAATTGAAGAGTCGTGGAAATAGCTGCTATCAGGAGGTCGCCTACATATGGTTCGCTCCACGCAAACTGCACCTGCAAAGTTATGCCAGCATGGTGAAGGCCTTTGGTGAATCCCGCAGATTGAAGCCGGTAATGTTTGACGAACTTGAACAGACCGAAGGGATTCAACCGGGAGAAATCCTCTTCATAAATTGGGAAAGCGTAAACAAAGAGAAGAACCGATTGGTGCGGGAAAGCGAGAGCAACGCCTCTCTATACGAAATAACCCGCCGCACCCAAGAGGAGGGCGGACTGCCCATTGTGGCCATCATCGACGAGGAACATATGTTCTGGTCCGGGACAGCGGACAAATCGGCGGAGGTGCTCGACCGAATCCGTCCGGCTGTGGAGTTGCGTATCTCCGCTACCCCCAAAACCACCGCTCCCGATGAGATAGTGAGGGTTTACCGACAAGATGTCATTGCGGCGGAAATGATTAAGAAAGAGGTTGTACTGAATCCCGATATTGAGTTGGATTTCCGAGAGGAACGCACACTCAACGAAAGCCTTATCCAGGCTGCCCTGAAAAAGCGGGAAGAGTTGGCAAAGATGTACACGGAACTGGGCATTCCCATCAATCCTCTGCTGTTGATTCAGTTGCCCAACGATACCAAAGAGAGTCTGTCGGCCGAAGACCAAAAAGTGGCCGAATTTGTGAAGAACTATTTGCAGAAGGTATGCGAAATAACGGTGAAAAACAGTTTGTTGGCAGTGTGGCTGGCCAACGAAAAAGAGAATCTTACCGACCTCGAACGACCGGACAATATGGTGCAGGTACTGCTGTTCAAGGAGGCTATCGCTCTGGGATGGGACTGTCCACGGGCGGCAGTGTTGCTGATATTCCGGAAGTTGGAAAGTTATCAATTCACCATACAGACAATAGGGC
>JAJQIP010000035.1 GCA_021199145.1 Porphyromonadaceae bacterium
GTAAAGCCCGAGAATGTGGTCATGGTCGATAGCAAAGGGGTCATCAACGACAAACGGACCGACCTCAACGAGGTGAAGAAACAATTCGTCACCCACCGCAACATCTCCACGCTGGCCGAAGCCATGAAGGGGGCCGATATGTTCCTGGGGCTATCCCGAGCCGATGTGCTCACCCCGGAGATGGTGCAGTCGATGAACGACAAGCCTATCGTCTTCGCATTGGCTAACCCCAATCCCGAAATCTCCTACGACAAGGCGAAGGCCTCCCGCCCCGACCTGATTTTCGCTACAGGCCGCTCCGACTATCCCAACCAGATTAACAATGTGCTGGGATTCCCCTACATCTTCAGGGGTGCCCTCGACGTACACGCCACCTGCATCAACGAGGAGATGAAGCTGGCCGCCGCCTACGCCATCGCCAAGCTAACCAAGGCTCGGGTACCCGATGTCGTGAACGCTGCCTACGGACTGACCAGCATCCACTTCGGGCCCGACTATATCATTCCTAAGGCCCTCGACCCCCGCTTGCTCACTACCGTGGCTCCGGCCGTGGCCAAAGCGGCCATCGAATCGGGTGTGGCTCGGAGGAAGATTTACGACTGGGGCGCTTACCAGAACAAGCTCGAAGCCCTCATGGGTTACGACAACAAGATGTTGCGGAACTTCACCGATATGGCCAAACGTTCTCCCAAACGGGTGGTATTCGCCGAAGCCAACCACATCAACATGCTTACTGCCGCTGTCATGGCCTACCAGGAAGGGGTTTGCCATCCTATCCTGTTGGGGAACGCCGACTTTATCAAGAACCTGGCACGGGAAGCGGGTCTCAGCCTTGAAGGGATTGAGATTGTCAGTCTGCGGAGCGAAGCCGAAATCAACCGTCGCCGCCATTACGCCCACATTCTCGCCATGAAGCGCAAACGTGAAGGAATTACCCCCAACGAAGCCTACGAGAAGATGTTCGACCGCAACTACTTCGGTATGATGATGGTCGAGTGCGGCGATGCCGATGCCTTCATCACTGGTACCTATACCAAATATACGGAGACCATACAGATTGCCAAGGATGTCATCGGCATACGGGAAGGGCATACCCACTTCGGGACCATGCATATCCTCACGACTCCGAAAGGCACCTTCTTCTTGGCCGATACCCTCATCAACCGTCACCCCAATACCGACACGCTGGTCGATATCGCCAAACTGTCGAGCGAGACGTTGAAGTTCTTCGCCCTCGAACCGAAAATCGCCATGCTCTCCTACTCCAACTTCGGAGCGGACAAAATCGGTAGCCCCTCACTGGTTCACGAAGCGGTCGCCATCATGCAAAGGGAGTATCCCGACCTGGCCATCGACGGGGAAATGCAGGTACACTTCGCCCTCAATCGGGAGTTGCGTGACCGGATGTTCCCCTTCAGCCGCCTGGCCGGTAAGGATGTGAACACCCTCATCTTCCCCAACCTCAGTTCGGCCAATTCCGCTTACAAACTGTTGCTCGAAATGGGAGTAGGTAGCATTATCGGCCCGATACAGATGGGGTTGAACAAACCTATTCACTTCACCGATGTCGAAAGTGCGCCACGGGATATCGTCAACTTGACGACAGTAGCCGTAGTGGATGCCATTGTAGAGAGTACGAAGAAATAATTTCCTTGACCCTAATATAGACAGCGACGGCTCGGACAAAAGTCCGAGCCGTTCTGTTTATAAAAATCATCAGGGGGTTTCTCTCCAGATAAAATCAGGAACGGGGAGTGAATTGCAGGGCTTTTCCCCGACAGGAGAGGTTGATTTTCCCGTCACGGAATGCAGCGACTCCGTTGACAAGGGTCATTTCGATGGTCACGGGGAAGGTATGTCCCATAAAGGGAGACCAGCCGCATTTGGTCAGATTGTTTTCGGGGGTGACCGTGTATGACTTTTTCGGGTTGACTAATACCATATCGGCATAATAGCCGGGACGGATAAATCCTCTCCGTTCGATACCGAACAGCCGAGCGGGAGCATGACACATCCGCTCGACCACCGTCTCTACGGGAATCGCCCCTTGCAACGACTTTTCGAGCATCACCTGCAGACTGTGTTGTACCAACGGACCGCCCGAAGCGGCTTCGAGACACGACCCCTCCTTCTCGGTCAGGAGGTGAGGGGCATGGTCGGTCGCCACCACATCGATACGTCCCGACACAGTGGCCTCCATCAAGGCATTCCGGTCGGCCGTCGTCTTGATGGCCGGATTCCATTTAATCAAGTTACCGTAAGTGGCATAGTCGTTATCATCGAAATAGAGATGGTGCACACACACCTCGGCGGTAATGTGCTTCTTCTCAAGAGGCCCCTCCGCCAACAGGGAAAGCTCTTTTGCCGTGGAGAGATGCAACAGGTGCAATCGGGCACCGTAACGCTGTGCCAACTCCACCGCCTCCGACGAGGAGGCATAACAGGCTTCGGCACTACGTATCAAGGGATGGTAGAGAACGGGCAAATCTTTTCCGAACTTTGCCAGATACTGTTCCCGATTGGCAGCGATAATCTCCTCCTTCTCACAATGGGTGGCGATAAGGGCGGGAACCTCCGCAAAAATACGGGTCAAACTATCCGGATTGTCGACCAGCATCTGACCGGTAGACGAACCCATAAAGACCTTTACTCCGCATACGTGGCGGTAATCAATCTCACGAAGAAGCTCTACATTGTCATTGGTAGCTCCGATATAGAAGGAATAGTTGGCGAACGAAGTCTGAGAAGCTCGGTAAAATTTCCAGTCAAGGGCGTCACGGGTCGTGGTAGTCGGCTTCGTGTTAGGCATCTCCATGTACGATGTGACTCCCCCCGCCACAGCGGCCATCGATTCCGACTGAATGTCGGCCTTGTGGGTAAGTCCCGGCTCCCGGAAGTGCACCTGGTCGTCGATGACACCGGGCAAAAGCCATTTGCCCGTAGCATCAATCTCTTCATCGACATGCCCCTCAATATCGCTGTAGCTCTCATCGGTATAGACAGTCGAAATGGTATCGCCTACCACCAGCACCGAGGCCGTGCGACTCTCCCCTTCGTTGATGAGAAGGGCGTTCTTTATCAACAGGCTTTTCACGACAGAAAAGAGTTACAGATTTTTCTTCTGCGGATATTTTTTGAACCAACTCGACAGCTTCAACCGGATGACCCCCCATACGGCCTCACCGACAATGCTGCGGTTCCTCTTGCTCACTCCCAACTCCCGATTGACAAAGACGATAGGTACCTCAACAACCCGGAAACCGCAGCGGCAAGAGGTGAACTTCATCTCTATCTGGAAAGCGTAGCCCTTAAAGTGAATCTTGTCCAGACCGATGGTCTCCAAGACCTCCCGACGATAGCAGACAAAGCCGGCCGTCGTGTCGGCAATCTTCAACCCCGTGACAATACGCACGTATTTCGAGGCGAAATATGACATGATGACCCGACCCATGGGCCAATTGATAACATTCACGCCCGAAATGTAACGGGATCCGATAGCGACATCAGCCCCATCGACGGCACAGGCGGCATAAAGCCGCAACAGATCTTTGGGATTGTGTGAAAAATCAGCGTCCATCTCGAAGATGTAATCGTAGTGCCGTTCTATCGCCCATTTGAAGCCGGTGATATAGGCCGTTCCCAACCCCTGCTTTCCCGCCCGCTCAATCAGATGCAGACGGCCGGCACACTCACGCTCCTGTAACCGCTTGACAAGGGTGGCCGTCCCGTCGGGCGAACCGTCATCGACAACCAACACGTCAAACGGATGGGACAAAGAGAAGACGGCACGGATAATCGCCTCGAT
Organism: Porphyromonadaceae bacterium; assembly: GCA_021199145.1. GTDB lineage: Bacteria > Bacteroidota > Bacteroidia > Bacteroidales > UBA11471 > Caccoplasma. The sequence continues at coordinate 3,806 of JAJQIP010000035.1, forward strand.
ATTCTCTTTTTCGTTATAGGTCGGGATAATGACTACACCGTCTGCTTTAGGGTCTGCATTCATATCAGGATTGTTGGTACGGGAGTACAAAGGTAACCGAATTAAGGGGATTGTAAAATTTCTGGAGAATAATTTATCGATTCTTATGACCTTTTACGACTCTTTCTCACCCTCTTATTTCTTTTTTTTGAGGACAAAATGTATTTTTGCGGCGATTTGCAAGGATATGCTCGAACTGAAATCCCTCCATTCCCTTTTCCTGACACCGGCATACGCCGAAGCCATTCAAAACTTCATACACGACGACTCCCGCTCTACCCTTCATATAGCCGGGTTGCAAGGGTCAGCTCCGGCCTTGTTGCTGGCAGGACTGCCTGAATACGGGAGAACAACCCTCTTTATCGCCAACGACCTGGAAGAGGCGGGCTACCTCTACAACGATTTCGTACAAATACGGGGAGAGAGCGATGTTCTCTTTTTCCCGTCAGGATACAAACGGGCGCTGAAATACGGGCAGCCTGATGCGGCGGCCGACATACTGCGCACGAACACCATCAGCCGTCTGCAACAAGGCGGGAATCCCATTATCATCGTCAGTTACCCCGAAGCCTTGTGTGAAAAGGTGGTCTCCAATCAGGAACTCTCCGACCGTACTCTGCGCCTGGTACAAGGGGGTAAATGTGACCTCTCCGCCATTGCCGCCTATCTGGTGGAATCGGGATTCGAACGGGTAGATTATGTCTACGAGCCGGGACAGTTCTCCATACGGGGCAGCATCCTCGACATCTACTCCTTCTCGACCGACCTTCCCTATCGCATCGACACCTTCGGGGAGGAGATAGAGAGTATCCGCACCTTCAATGTCGAGACGCAACTCTCGCAAGAGGTAGCGGGGGAGATTCTCATCATTCCCGACCTGCAAAACGAAGAGTCGACAGGCATATCGCTCCTGCAATTCATCGGGAATCGGGCCCTGCTGGCGGTCAAGGATTTGGCCTGGGTACTCGACCGTATGCACGAAGTGGCGAGCGATGCCCTCTCCCAACAATTGGTCATCTCCGGAGAGGGGGACCTGCACGCCAAGGAAAAGCTGATTGATACTGATGCCTTCGCCAGCCAAGTGCTGGAGCTCAAACGCATAGATTACGGTACAAAGCCCTTCGGTGACAAACCGACCGATATTCTGAAGCTGAACTGCTCTCCGCAACCTATCTACCACAAGAATTTCGACCTCGTCAGCCAATCGTTCCTCTCGCTGCTGGACAAAGGCTACCGCCTCTATCTGTTGAGCGATAGTGAAAAACAGACACAACGCATCGCCAATATCTTTGAGGACAAGGGGGAGAATATTCCCTTCACACCGGTGAACAAGACACTTCACGAGGGATTTATCGATAATGAAAAGCGGCTCTGCTTCTTTACCGACCACCAGATTTTCGACCGTTTCCACAAATACCAACTCCGAAGCGACAAGGCCCGTTCGGGCAAATTAGCACTGTCGCTCAAAGAGTTGCGCCAATTTGAAATCGGCGACTATATTGTCCATATCGACCACGGTATCGGCAAGTTCGGCGGACTCTTCCGCATGGACCTTAACGGTACCAAACAGGAGGTAATCAAACTGATTTACCTGAACGATGATGTTCTCTTCGTGAGCATCCATGCGCTACACAAACTGGCCAAGTACCGAGCCAAAGAGGGGGAACCACCCCGCATCAACAAACTGGGTTCGGGAAGTTGGGAGCGCATGAAAGAGAAGACCAAGGGCAAGATGAAGGATATCGCCCGAGACCTGATTAAGCTCTATGCGCAACGACATAACGAAAAAGGGTTCGCCTTCTCCCCCGACACCTTCATGCAACACGAACTCGAGGCCTCGTTCATCTACGAAGATACACCCGACCAACTCAAATCGACCGCCGAAGTGAAGGCCGATATGGAACGTGACCGTCCGATGGACCGGCTTATCTGCGGGGATGTAGGCTTCGGGAAGACCGAAATCGCCATACGGGCGGCTTTCAAAGCGGCCTGCGACAACAAGCAGGTGGCTGTGTTGGTGCCTACGACAGTACTGGCTTTCCAACATTTCAAGACCTTCAGCGACAGGCTCAAGGAGTTCCCCGTAAAAGTGGAGTATTTGAGCCGTGCCCGTACGCCGGCCCAAATCAAGGAGATTCTGAAGGGTATCTCCGACGGGTCTATCGATATTGTCATCGGCACCCACCGGCTCATCGGCAAGGATGTCAAGTTCAAGGATTTGGGATTGCTCATCATCGACGAAGAACAGAAGTTCGGAGTGGCCGTGAAGGAAAAACTCAAACAGATGCGGGTGAATGTCGATACCCTCACCATGTCGGCGACCCCCATCCCCCGCACGCTGCAATTCTCCCTCATGGGAGCGCGCGACCTCTCGGCCATCACCACACCGCCACCTAACCGCTACCCCATCCAGACCGAAGTGCACCCCTTCAACGAGGAGATTATCCGGGAGGCCATCAATTTCGAGTTGAGCCGCAACGGACAGGTCTTTATCGTCAACAACCGCATTCCCTATCTCTATGACCTCGAGCGCCTCATCCACAAGCTCGCACCGGATGCTCGGGTCGCCATCGGCCACGGGCAGATGGACCCGGAAGAACTGGAAAGGGTCGTTTTGGGCTTTGCCGACTACGAATACGACGTTCTCATCGCCACGACCATCATCGAGTCGGGTATCGATATGCCCAACACCAATACCATCATTATCAACAACGCCCAGAATTTCGGACTGAGCGAACTGCACCAACTGCGAGGACGGGTCGGACGAAGTAACAAAAAAGCTTTCTGCTATCTGCTTACTCCTCCCCTGCGTGAACTCACTGCGGATGCCCGCCGCCGTCTCCAAGCCATCGAAAGCTTCTCCGAACTGGGTAGCGGCATACATATCGCCATGCAGGATCTCGACATACGGGGGGCCGGCAACCTGTTGGGAGCCGAGCAGAGCGGATTTATCGCTGACTTAGGCTATGAAACCTATCAGAAGATACTTCGGGAAGCGGTGCAGGAGTTGAAAAACGATGAATTCAGCGACCTCTATGCCGACGACGCTTCAGAGGAGCAAAACAGTTATTCTACAGAGTGTCAGATTGAATCGGACCTCGAACTGCTCTTCCCCAACGAGTACATACCTGGGGCATCCGAACGTATCTCCCTCTACCAGGAACTCGACAACATGGAAAAGGAGAGCGACATTCAGGCCTTTGCCCAACGGCTGCGTGACCGCTTCGGACGCATTCCGCACGAGGGTGAGGAGTTGATACGGGTGGTCAGTCTGCGACGCATGGCCAAACAGTTGGGCATGGAAAAAGTGGTATTGAAACAGGGGAACATGATTCTCCACTTCGTCTCGGAAGAGCCTCGCTACTTCCAATCTCCGCTATTCGGCAAAGTACTTGCCTATCTGCAGAAATATCCGACCCAATGCCAACTGAGAGAAATCAAAGGCAAACGCTCCATTCTCCTGACAAAAGTCGATACGGTGAAACGGGGGACGGAAATCCTGCAGGAAATCCTCCGTATGAAAGCTGCATAAAGAGACTTATCCCCGACTCTTTTCCCAAAAAGAGAAAACAAAAAAGCGTCGGGAAAAATCCCGACACTTATATATATTCCCCAAGGGGGTATTTCTTCCAAGAAGGAAAACCGGCGACCTACACAACGGATGAGGTTATACCTCTCCACATCGGTATGCCGCTCATCAGCCTATCAGCTTTAGAGGCTGTTGACACGCAGAGCCAACTTCGACTTCAAGTTGTTGGCCTTGTTTTTGTGAATGATATTCCGCTTGGCCAACTTGTCGAGCATCGACGAAACTTTCTTATACCAGGCAGAAGCCTCCTCTTTTTCAGTCATTTCACGCAGTTTGCGCACAGCATTACGGGTGGTCTTTGCATAGTAACGGTTGCGCAATCTCCGGGTCTCTATTTGCCTGATTCGCTTATCGCAAGATTGATGATTTGCCATTCAACTGATCTCCTTTTATTGTTTTTTAAATAGTAGCCCATAGGGGAATTGAACCCCTCTTTCAAGAATGAAAATCTTGCGTCCTAACCTATAGACGAATGGGCCATTTCCGCAATCTCCTGTCAAAGACGGGGGAGGGGTTCCGAAAATTGCGAGTGCAAATATAGGGCTGTTTTTTGTAAACGACAAAATATTTGATTAAAAATTTGCCATCCGCCCCGATTTCTCTGTTTTTGTAAAAGCAGCGGACAAATGCAACCCAACAGACTTACTTGCGTGTGTAGCAACCGGACCTATTTGTGTCGTTGTTAATCGTAACCTGTCAGCGAAAGCGGTAGTCGTAACCCGTTTGTGACGCTGCTATCGTATCCTGTTTGCGAAGGTAGTAGTCGTACCTTACCGAAAGGGATGCAGGGTTTGGCGAAGCCAAGCCCTGCATCCCTAAATAAATAATTGGAAACCTCTCTCCCTGCCTTTGGCAGGGGTTCCCGTTGCATGCAAAGCATGCAACATTCCGCTCGGAAAGCGGGACCCCCCAAAAAAGGGTGTAAATCTTTTTAAAGCTTGCATTTCTAACTTAAATATTTATCTTTGTAAGCATGCTCGACAAGACAAGAGGAATCGTACTACACACCGTCGCCTACAGCGACAAAATGTCCATTGCGCAACTCTATACCGAACGTTTCGGTCGAGCCTCCTACCTCCTTCCCCAATCACAAAACCGCCGATCCCGCCTGTTGAGGCCCCTTTTCTCCCCCTTCTCTTTCCTGGAAATCGATTCGGAACGACAGGCGGGACAAGATATTTTCCGCATCCGGGAAGCCCGTCAAGTCGAGGTGTGGAACCATCTGCGCACCGACCCTGTAAAGAATGCCGTAACCCTCTTCCTGGCCGAAATGCTCACTCGCCTCTTTCGGGAACCGGAAGCCAACCCTACCTTTTTCGACTTTCTCGTCCAGTCCATCCGCCTCTTCGACATGATGGAAGAGGGAAAGGCCAATTTCCACCTCTGGTTCCTATTCCGGTTAACGGCCTTTCTCGGCTTTTTTCCCAATACCGAACACTATGAGGAGGGTCGCTTTTTCGATATGATGGAGGGGGTGTTCGTCGCTCTTCCACCAACGCATCCTCACAGCCTCTCCCCTCACGAAGCGGCCATCTTTGCCCGCCTCATGCGCATGAACAGCCACAACTTGGGCCATTTCCGCTTCAATCGGGACGAACGGTGCGCCATTCTCGAACAAATTAACCGCTATTACCGGCTGCACCAACCCGATTTGCCCGAAATCCGCTCACTCGAAATCATGCACGAACTCTTCGAGTAAAATAACAATCGAAAATATCAGCGAAGATTATAAT
>JAJQIP010000132.1 GCA_021199145.1 Porphyromonadaceae bacterium
GGGGAATCTCAACAATGCGATTGGCGTTCCGCTGACCCTGTTGCGTCTCAACGCCTCCCACGAAATGGCGATTATAGAGATGGGGGCCAGTCACCCGGGTGATATTACCGAACTGGTGGAGATTGCCGAACCGGACTACGGATTGATTACCAATGTGGGGAAGGCCCATCTGTTGGGATTCGGCTCCTTCGAGAAGGTGGTCGATACCAAGTGCGAACTCTATCATTTCTTGCGGGAGCACGGGGGAAAGGTCTTCCTGCGGCACGAAGACCGTCTGTTGGCGGAACGGGCCGCCGGAATGGTGGCCGCCGAGTATGGCACGGCTCCGAGGCTGTTGGTCTCGGGCACTCTGCGGAGTTCTTCTCCCTATCTCTCCTTTACCTTTACGGTGGGGAAAGAGCATAGGCGTGTAGATACCCGTCTCATTGGCGGATACAATCTTCCCAACGCTCTGGCGGCAGCGGCTGTGGCCACCTATTTCGGGGTCGCCCCCTCGGAGGTGGCGGAGGCTTTGGCCGCCTATGAGCCGCACAACCAGCGTTCGCAGTTGGTGAAGACGGCCCGGAATACCTTGATTGTCGATGCCTACAACGCCAATCCGACCAGTATGGCCGCCGCCCTGGATAATTTCTTCGCCACCACTTTCCCCCACAAGACGCTTATCTTGGGCGATATGGGCGAGTTGGGAGCGGACAGTGAGGCGGAGCACCGGCGTATCGCCGACCGGTTACGGGAGGAAAAGGGGGCGGAGGTCTTTCTGGTGGGAGCGGAGTTTACGAAGGTGGCCGGCGGGTTGACGGCCTTTCCCGATACCGACGCTTTGGTCTCCTTCCTGCAATCGGCCGCCTGGTCGGGCCGCACGATACTCGTCAAAGGCTCCCGCTTCATGCACTTAGAGAAATGTGTCGAATGGTTATAGTTTTTATATAGGTATTATTATGTATACAGCGGATTTTGTTTCTGAGTTACAGAGCCGGAAGGAAAAAATCGTGACGGCTCTGCGGAAAGTGTCGGCCGATGCTATCTTGTTGACCGACAATGCCAACCTTTACTACATGTCGGGTCGGGTCTTTTGCGGATACGCCTATGTGCCGGTCGAAGGGAGAATTCTCTATTTTGTCCGTCGGCCGGTCGGTCTGAGGGGCGATAACGTCGTCTATATCCGTAAGCCCGAACAGATGGCCGAGGAGTTGCGGCGGCGGGAGGTGCCCTGGCCCTCTACCTTGCTGCTGGAAGGCGACTCCCTGCCGTTCAACGAATATAACCGCCTGGCGGAGATTTTCGCTCCGGCACAGGTTTTGGGGAGCGGCACGGCACTCATCCGTCAGGTACGGGCGGTAAAGACTCCGTATGAAATCGCTCTCCTTCGCAAGTCGGCGGCCTCGCACGACACGATGTACCGCCGCATTCCGAAACTCTACAAAGAGGGGATGACCGATGTGGAGTTCTCCTTCGAGATAGAGCGGTTGGCTCGGCAGCACGGCTGTCTGGGCATATTCCGCACCTTCGGCCGGAGCATGGAGATTTTCATGGGGAATGTCCTTTCGGGCGAGAACGCCGATACACCCTCCCCCTACGATTTTGCCATGGGCGGGGCGGGACTGGACAACTCCCTGCCGGTTGGGGCCAACGGTTCGGTCATACGGCGGGGCGAGACGGTGATGGTCGATATGAACGGCAACTTCACGGGATATATGACCGACCTTTCCCGAGTCTTTTCCTTGGGCCAACTTCCTGCTGAAGCGCATCATGCCCATCAGGTCTCACTCTCGATTCAACAGGCTATCCAGCGGATGGCCCGTCCGGGGGTGGCGACGGCCGAACTCTATGCCAAGGCTGCGGAGACGGCCGAGGCCGAAGGGGTGTCGGACTTTTTCATGGGGCATCGCCAAAAGGCTCACTTTGTCGGTCACGGCATCGGTATTGAGGTGAACGAGCTTCCCGTCCTGGCTCTCCGTTCGAAGGAGGTGCTGGAGGAGGGGATGGTTTTCGCCCTCGAACCCAAGTTCGTCATACCTTCAGTCGGACCGGTGGGGATTGAGAATACCTTCCTGGTCACAGCGGAGGGGGTGGAGAAGCTGACCACGTGCGACGAGGCGATACTCCCGCTTGACTGACGAATAAAGGCGGGGAAAGGCCGGATTCAAAAAAAATCCAAAAATCCGAAGAATATGTTGGTGGAGAAAAAATAAATCTCTATCTTTGACCCCCGCTAAACGATAAAGAAAGGGGAGTCTCCCCGAAGGGTGCGATAGTTCAGCTGGTTAGAATACATGCCTGTCACGCATGGGGTCGTGGGTTCGAGTCCCATTCGCACCGCAAAACGAACGAGGGTGAAAATCAACAAGATTTTCACCCTCGTTCTGTTTTTTACTTATACGTTGTTGTCAGGAAACTATAGTTCCTCTCCCCAGGTATTGAGGTGGATAGACTCCGGTTTCCACTTGTCCTTGGGGGTCGGATTCTCTGCGGGATAGCCGATGGGAACGACATTGAGGGGCACAATGTTTTCGGGCAGTTGCAGCAGCTCTTTGAGGAAAGCGACCCTATCCTGCAAGGGGTAGATGCCGCACCATACGGCTCCCAGTCCCAAGCTGTGGGCGGCGAGCAACAGGTTTTCGGTAGCGGCCGAGGTGTCTTCTATCCAATAGTCGATACCGTCACCGGGGAAGGTGAGCGTCAGGTCACCGCAGACCACGATGGCCAACGGGGCCTTCGCCGCCATTTTGATGCTCTGCAGGTTGTCGGCTATGGCGTTCAACGTCTCCCTGTCTTGGACGACGACGAACTTCCAGGGCTGTTTGTTTCCCGCCGAAGGAGCGGCCATAGCCGCCCGCAGGAGTTGCTCTACTGTTTCCTTTTCGACAGGCCGGTCTTGATAGTCCCGCACACTGGTACGGGTGAAGATATTCTCCAGTACCTCCGTCGAAGGGGTCTCTTGACGGACGGTCGTACGATTTTCTTTCGTCGTCGGGGAGGGAGAGAAGAAGGCCACTTTCAAGGCCAGGACAACTACGGCAATGGCCAGTAGCAGATTGAGCAGATTGGCAATTTTCATGGGTATGTTTTTTAGAGGATGATATTATTCAACAAGGGTCATTTCGTCGATGAGGTTCTGGGCGTGGGCATACTTGTCGATGATGAAGAGGATGTAGCGGATATCGACATTGATGCAGCGCTGGAGGTCGTTCTCGAAGATGATATCGCCGCTCATGGCCTCCCAGTTGCCGTCGAAGGCGGCACCGATAAGTTCTCCGTTGGCGTTGATGACAGGGCTGCCCGAGTTGCCGCCCGTGATGTCGTTGTTACTCAGGAAGCAGCAGGGCAACGCCCCGTCTTCCCGTGCATAGCGTCCGAAATCTTGGTTTAGGAACAGCTCTTTGAGCGGGGCCGGCACGACAAACTCCCAGTTGTCGGGGTCCTCCTTTTCCAGCACGCCCCGATAGGTGGTGTAGTAGCGGTAATCGATGCCGTCGGCCGGTGAGTAGGGCAGCACATTCCCGTAGGTCAGCCGCAGGGTGAAGTTGGCATCGGGGTAGGTCGGCCGCTCCCCGGCCATCTGAAGCAGTCCCTCGATATAGACCTTTTTGGCCCGTGACAACCGGTCGTTCAACGGTTGGCGCAGTTCGAACAGCTCTCTGTACTTTTGCAGGTAGGCGTTGTGCATAGCCACCATGAGGTCGTTCTGGAGAAGTTTGGCCGAAGGTTTCTGGCAGAACTTCTCGAAACGGCTGTCGTCGGCGAAAATCGATTGGTCAAAAGCGGCATCGACATACTTGTCGATATCCCCTTTGAATTTCTTGTCGATGAGGTCGAAGATGGCAAGCCGTCCCTCTTCGGGAACAGCCTCCCGATAGGCCTTCAACATGGCTTTCGATACACGGCGGTCGACACTGCGGTTGTAGTTCTTGTCGGCGAATCGGGCGTAATTCCCCCGCAACACCTCTATCAGAGAGTCAACCTTGGGCTGGTCTTTCTGCAGGAGAGCCTTTTCCAAGGCGGCAGTGGAGGGTACTTGGGAGAACTCTACAGCGAGGCTGATTCCCTCGAAGAGGGAGTAGTAGTCTCGGTATACGGTAGCCAAGTCACCCATGATGGCCTCGATACTGTCGAGGGCGGCACTGTATTCGGGGTGCCCGTTGGCTTCGGCCCACTGACGCAAAGCCGCCTCCTCTTCCTGCTTTTTGCCGATGACGTTCAGTTTGTCGATGCCTCGGTTCATGCCGATGGAGTTCTTGTGGTAGTTGCTCGATTGGGCGTACTTGGAGGCATATTGTATGCGGACGGACGGGTCGGCCAGCATCTCGTCAAGCAGTTCACCCAGACGCACCCCTCGCATGTTGATGCGGATGCTGTTTTCCACGTCCCGCATCTCCGCTATCTCCCACGAGGTGTAGTAGCGGTTGGTCGTGCCGGGGAATCCCATAATCATGGTATAGTCGTTCTCGGTGACTCCCTTGAGCGAGATGTTGAAATAACGCTTGGGCTGCAAGGGGACATTCTCTTCGCTATACTCGGCCGGCGTGCCGTCGGGGGCGGTGTAGACCCGGAAGAGGGAGAAGTCACCCGTATGCCGGGGCCAGGTCCAGTTATCGGTGTCCGCTCCGAATTTTCCGATGGAGGAGGGAGGCGCACCGACCAGACGAATGTCGTTATAGACCGTGATGACAAAGAGGAAAAAGCGGTTGCCGCCGTAGAAGGGTTTGATGACCACCTCTGTAAAGGGGTGTTGGGCGAGGAATTCTTCACCCGCCCACTCCTTGGCCTGTTGGTCCAGGAATTTGGCGTTGAAGGCGTTCATATCGTCTCCCGACTCCTCCACGGCCTTGTCGATAAGGTCGGTCACCTCTTCCATCTTCTCGATGAACCGGATTTGCAGTCCCGGAGTGGGGAGTTCCTCTTCCTTCTTTCTGGCCCAGAAGCCGTCGGTGAGGTAATCGTGCTCTACGGTGCTGTGTTGCTGTATGGAGCTATATCCGCAGTGGTGGTTGGTGAGAATCAGTCCCTCCGACGAGATTACCTCTCCGGTGCAGCCGGAGCCGAAGATGACCACGGCATCTTTCAGCGAGGTGCTGTCGGGGTTGTAAATATCGTCGATGTCGAGGAGCAGACCGGCTTTTTTCAACTGTTCGCTGTTCTGTTGTTTGAGGAAAGGCAGCAGCCACATTCCTTCGTCGGCTCGGGCCGTTGACACGGCCAGCAGGGCGATAAGCAGGAGGATTCCTGGGTTTCTTAACTTCATGAGGTTGTTTTTTTAAGGTTATTTTTTCAAAGGTTTAGGTTCGAGATAGGGGGTGACAATCTTTTCGGTTTCCTCCCACAAGATACGGCGCATGGGATGGTCGATAAATTTCTGGGAGAAGGGTTTCCCGCATTCGCCCGCATGGAGGGTGCCGCTGTATTGGGCGGCCTCTTTGCTGATGAGCAGTTCGATGGCATTGCGGGCCCCTTGCTTCGGAGTACGGATAATGGGCCGGAAGAAGAGGTCGCACAGGGTGTCGATAATGGGGTTGTACATCCGGATGATGTCGGTGGAGACAATACCTGGGTCGGCTGCATTGACCGTAATACCTCGGCTCTTTACCCGTTCGGCCAGTTCGAGGGTGAAGAGGGTGAGGGCGAGTTTGCTGTTGCTGTAGATGGGGATGCGCCAAAACCCTTTTCCCTTCCGTCCGTGGGTGAAGAAATCGGGCAGATGGATTTTCCCGATGGCATAGGTGCACGATATCATGTTCACGATGCGGCCTCCCTCTATCATGAGGGGGAGCAGTTTGCGGGTGAGCAGGTAGGGGCCTACATAGTTCACGCTGACGATATGGGAGAGTCCGTCTACCGTGGTGATGGGCTTGGGGTCGAGTACCCCCGCATTGTTCATGAGCAGTTCGATGGGTTCGTTCCGCTGCAGCAGTTTCTCGGCAAAGGCGTTGACCGATGCCAGCGAACTGAGGTCGAGTTCCATCACCTCAATCTTCCTGTTCCCGCAACGAGCCACAATCTCCTCCCGTTTTTTCTCCCCTTTTTCCTTCCTGTAGCAGGCCATGATGACAGGGATTCCTTGAGCGGCCACGGCATAGGTAATCTCTCTTCCCATGCCTCCGTCGGCACCGGTGATAACGGCTAATTTTCTCATGGGTTATTGGTTTCGCTCCCCTCTTTGGAGAACGGTCGGTTATTTGGCTTCCAGTTTCTCAATCTCTTTTTTCAAACAGGCGGGCAGGTTGTCCACTTTGTGATGGCAAGCCATTTCGATGGTATACATGCGCCCGATGCAGTAGTTGCTATGACCGCAGTTGCAACGGGCCTTCTCCTCCTGAGCCATGCGGTTGACAAACCCCGGCTCGTTGAGCAACGCCCGTCCCATCTGTACACACTCGAATCCGTCGTTCAGCACTTCGTCAATCTTCTCTCGGGAAATGAGTCCCCCTACATAGACCAAAGGAAGTTTCAACGCCTTCCGGAAGGTCAGGGCATCTTCGAGGAAATAGGCCTCTTTGAAAGGTACGCCGGGGACCATGAAGCGGCCGAACATCCGTACGCTGTACTTCAACCACCAACAGGTCATGTAGTGGGTCATCGTCTTGAGGGGCATCTCTCCCCGCATGACATACATCGGGGCTTTGCTCACAAAGCCGCCGCTCAGCACAATAGCGTGGACACCCCACTCTTCGAGCCGCTTGGCCACCTGCAGACTCTCTTCAATCTCCATACCCCCCTTGAAGCCGTCACGCATGTTCATCTTCACCAGCACGGCCATGTCGTTTCCGGCCGCTTTCATCACCTCTTCCATGCACATATTCATGAAGCGCATGCGGTTTTCGAGCGAACCGCCGAATTCGTCTTTGCGGTGGTTGGTATAGGGGGAAAGGAATTGGCTGATGAGGTAGCCGTGTCCGGCATGAATCTCTACGGCGTCAAACCCCGCTTCCCGTGCGAGGTTGACCGCCTCCCCGAAGTGGCGTGCTATTTCGGGCAGCTCCTCTTTGCGCAATCCCCGGACAAAGGTGGGAGAGTAGATGTTGAACCCCGTGGAGGCCGAGACGGGTGTGACTCCGCAGATGTTCTTGTGCGACATGTTCCCGCAGTGGCCCAGCTGTATGGAGGCGGCGGCTCCGGCCTCGTGTATCTCGTCGGTAATCGCCTTCAACCCCGGCACAATTTCGGGGCGCATCCACAGTTGCCGGTCGAACGACAGACCGCTTTGACACACAGCGGCATAGGCGATGGTCGTCATGCCCACACCGCCTTGGGCTACCGATACATGGTAGTCACGCAGCATTTTCGAGGGTTTGTTCCCGGGGCACATGCTCTCAAAGGCAGCCGAACGGATGGTGCGGTTGCGCAGGGTGAGAGGGCCGAGGGTAACGGGGGTGAAGAGTTTCGATTCCATGGTTGTTCTAAGCGTTTAATAGAGGTAGGGGAATATACGTTTGCGGCGGCCCATCTGTTGAGGGCCGAACTCCTGCTGATACCGGTGATAGATGGCGTTGGCTCGGGGAACGAGGTTGGCGAAGGTCCACCAGGCGAACACCACTCCGGCGGCTGACCAGGTGAGGATGGCGAATCCTATCCATTCGACAATCTCCCCGAAATAGTTGGCCGATGTGACACGGCGGTACAGCCCTTTGTCGGGCAGGTAGTGACGGGTGTCACCCGGTTTGCGCAGGTGGCGTATCACGCTGTCGGAGTGCAGGTTGATAGCCAAGCCGACAAAGAAGATAAGGGTACCGAAGAGAAAGTGGGGGGTGGTGAGCCAGGCGGCCGTGTAACGGTCGGCCGGAGCTAAGTAAAAGAGCCATTCACCTTGCATGAAGCCGTTGAGGAGGTTGAACACAATCCCCATCGCCATGATGGAGATAGGCATACGGCTCTTCCCTTTCATCAGGAAGGGGAAGATGAAGGAGCGTTGGAGATAGTGCAGTTCGAAAAAGCAGAAGATGAGCAGCGGGGTGATTTCGTATTTCCGGTCGGAATAGCCCCATAGCAGGGCCATCACCACGAAGACGGGCGCTTCCATCAGCACCCACGCCACTTTGTTGTTGAGGGAGACGCCCCACCGCTTGTCCCGGAAGATGCCGTACCCCGCTTTCACGAAGTAGAGGGCGATGAACACGATGAGGGCGATGCCGCTCATGATTCGTAGATACAGTGCAAACTCCGCAGGGGTGATATGTGACATGTCTTTTCGCTGTTTTCGACAGAAGGTCTTCCTGTTCCGTCACTTGTCCGCTAAGGGTGTGCGGAACACTCCGACAAAAATAGTAAAAATCATTGCAAACGGATACAAAGAAGGGGAGAATTGTGTGTGTCGGAAAACAAGGAGAGGGCAAAGCCGTGTGGCTTGCCCTCTCCAGACCTATAAAAACGAGGCTTCCCGTGGGTTGCCGGGATTTGCTCAATAAGTAAGCTTCGGGTTATTCGGCAGGTTGCTCAGCGGGTTGTTCAGCAGGTTGATCGGCCGGTTGGTCATTCGGTTGTTCCATCTGTTCCGGCTGGCCAGGTTGTCCCATAGGAGGTTCCGGACGGTCGCCTTGGGGATTCATCCCTTGCGGGCCTTGTCCTTGTGGGCCTTGACCTTCGGGTCTCATTCCTTGGGGTCTTCTCCCTTGTCCTTGGGGACGTTCGCTCATCCGTTTGGCCATCGCCTCTTCAACGATTTGTTGCCATTGAGCGTATTTCTCGGCCCCTAAGATTTTCTGTATCTGTTTTTCCCGTTTCTCGGCGTTTTTCTTCAGCTGTTCAGGCGTGAGGCTGCTCTTCTGCTGGTTTCCACCTCCTTGCGGACCTTGTCCCATACCGGGCTGTCCCATACCGCCTTGGGGTCCCATACCTCCACCAGGTTGACCCATGCCACCGCCGGGCTGTCCCATACCGCCTTGCGGGCCCATGCCGCCGCCTTGGGGTCTCTCACCCTGCCGTTGCTGGCGCATCATCTTGCCACCGCCCTCTTGGGCCTCTTGCAGGTTAATCTTGTAAAGTTTGTTGAATTGTTTGTCCGTGAGCGAGAGGGCCTCTTGCATCTTTTTGGTCTTCTGCTGGGCGATCAGCTCAGGGGTGAGACGTTGTTGTTGGATGCGTTGGGCCGGCTGGCTTTGAGAATTTTCCTCCGGACTTTGGGGTTCTTGGGCCGAAAGGCTGAGACATCCAGCCAATAAGAGGCCCATAAG
>JAJQIP010000079.1 GCA_021199145.1 Porphyromonadaceae bacterium
TACAGTTATTTAGAATAGTTAGAATTTAGACAAAAATGGAGAAAAAAGGTTTAATCCCTTTACCTTTTCACGGTTAAAAATAATAAAAAATCGTCCTGCCGATTTTCCCGGCAGGACGATAGGTTATGACGAAAGAGGTGAGAGGCTCTACAACCCTCCCTCTCCGTAGGTGGCGATGATTCCCATCTTCGACTCTTCGAAGAACTTTAAGATATATTCAACTTCCGGTGTCAGCTCACATACATCCTTGATTCGGTTTATGGCATTTTCGAGACTGGTTCCCGAGGAGTATACCTGCCGATAGGCGAGGGCTACATTCTCAATGGCTTTATCGCTGATGCCGTTGCGTTTCATCATATAGGCATCGATACCGCTGAAGGTGATGGGATTGTGGGCGGCCAACACATAAGGGGGAATATCCTTGCTGGTACGGCAACCGCTCTTGATGACCGACAGACTTCCTACCCGGCAGTTCTCCTTGATGATGACCCGTCCCGACAGGATGGCCCGACTGTGGATATGGCAGTTACCGGAGATATCGCTGTCGTTTCCCAGGATACAATTCTCGTCTACTCGGCTGTCGTGTCCGATGCGGACCCCTTTGAGCAGGTAGTTGTTGCTGCCGATGACGGTCTCTCCCTCAGGTGTCGTGGCTCGGTTCACAATCACATATTCCCTGAAGGTGTTGTTGTCACCGATGGTGAGACGTGTCTCCTCCCCTTTATAGTGGAAATCCTGTGGTTCGGCACCGAGAATGGAGCCTTGGAAAATCCGGTTGTTCTTTCCTAAAGTCGTTCCGCCCAATATACTGGCGTAGGAGAATATTTCACAGTTGTCTCCGATGACAACTCCCTTGTCGATATAAGCGAATGCGTGTATCGTTACATTGTCGCCAATCTCGGCTTTGGGGTCGACGTAGGCTAATGGACTTATCATGGTCTTTCTTTTTAAGGTTCTACTTCTGGTTTTCCAAATCACGGCCGCCGCCCAAAGCGTGGTAGAGGGTGACTACCGCCACCATGCACTCATAGGAGGTGGAGACTTCCGAGAGTTGTGCGCTCAACAGCGACTGTTGGGCGGTAAGTACTTCCAAGTAGGTCGACGATCCCAGTTTCATGAGCGATTCGGTCGACTCTACGGCCCGCTCCAAGGCCTCTACCTGTCGTCCTTGCTGTATGAGAATCTCCTTGTTGGCCTGGAAGTCATAGAGGGCGTTACTTACCTCTTTCCCCGCCTCAAGCACCGTCTGTTGGAAGTTCAGCGCCGCAGCCTCCTGTTGGGCTTTGGCCGCACGCAGGTTGGCCATGTTACTGCCGTTGTTGAAGATGGGCTGTACCAACGAAGCGGCTGCCGTAAGCAACAGCTTGCCCGGGTTGACAATGGCCGACCCCGTGGAATTGGTCCAGCCGGCCGAACCCGAAATCACCAGATTGGGATAGAGGGCCGAACGGGCGATATTGGTCGCATAGTAGGCGGCGGCCAGGTTGAGTTCTGCCGATTGTACGTCAGGACGGTTAGCCAACAGTTGTACGGGAATGCCCACATAGAGTATCTCGGGCAACTCCTGCTCGTCGAAAGAACCCCGTTCGATGGTCTGCGGAGCCTGGAAGAGCAGGGTCGAGAGAGAGTTCTCCGTCTCCCGTATCTGCTGCTTTAACGAAGGAATCGAAGCGGCGATGGCATAGCAGTTGGCTTCTCCTTGAGCTACGGCGGCCTCATTGGTCATACCGGCCACCTTCAACGACTTCATGGTCTCCACGCTCTCTTCCCACAAGATGGCCGTCTCTTCGGTGATGGCCAGTTGTTTGTCGAGCATGAGCAGGGTATAGTAGCCGTCGGCAATGGTGGCGATGAGTTGTGTCTGTACCGCCTGTTGGTAAGCTCGGCTCTGTTTGAGGGCGGTCTGCACGTTCCGTTTCGAGTTGAGCAGGCGGCCGAAGATATCCAACTCCCAGCTGGCCGTCAAGGGCACGCTGTAGGTCTTGTAGGTCGGGTTGTTCTTCCGGTCGAAGTTGCTCAAAGCCCCCTCCGGAGCGAAGTTCACCGAAGGAAGGAAGGAGAGTTGTGCGGCCCGGAAGCTCGCTTTGGCGGCCTTGACTTGCAACATGGCGCTCTGCAGGTCGCTATTGTTTTCCAACCCTTGGCGGATGAGGTTCTGCAACAGGCTGTCGGTGAATATTTCCGTCCAAGGGAGGTCTCCGATGTTCAGGCTGTCGGCCATGAGGGTGTCGGTTACCGATACCGTGTCACGGAACAGCCCTTGCACGTTCACATCATCATCGGAACGGTGGTATTTTCTGTAGATGTGGCAACTGTTGAGGGTGAGTGCCATCACCAGGCCACATGCGGTATAGGAGATGATTCGTTTCATACGTTCGTTTTCGTTTAAATGTTATCGCGGTTACTTCGTGTACTGCGTGATTTCTGAAATGACATCCTTGTTGTTGAGGTCATCCCATTCCAGCGGTTTGGCCTTCTCTTGGATGGTCTCGAAGATGACAAACAACACCGGCACGAAGAATATCTGGCAAATCATACCGATGAGCATACCGCCTATGGCACCGGTACCGAGGGTACTGTTACCGTTGGCTCCTACGCCGTGGGCGAACATCATAGGCAACAGACCGATAATCATGGCCAACGAAGTCATGAGGATAGGCCGCAGACGGGCGGCGGCACCGTCGATGGCGGCGTTGATAATCGGCATACCTGTACGCCGGCGGTCAAGGGCGAACTCCACAATAAGAATGGCGTTCTTCGCCAAAAGACCGATTAGCATAATCAAGGCGATTTGCAGGTAGATGTTGTTGCTCACATC
>JAJQIP010000026.1 GCA_021199145.1 Porphyromonadaceae bacterium
GCATTGAGGGAGGGAGAATTCTTCGATTTGATGTATGTCAATCACGACAACGGAAATTTCGACGACCACCACAACTATGCCTTTTTACGGAAATTCAAAAACGAGCTGCTGCTCATTGCGGTCAACTTCAACGATTGGCCGACACACATCGGCATACGCATACCCCAGCATGCCTTTGATTGCTGGTCCATATGCCCGGGGGAATATCTGTGTGAAGAACTCCTCGGCAAAGAAGTGGGAATGAAGAATATTACGCCCGATATACTCTTCGATACGCCGATACAAGCCTACGGAGCCGTTATATGGAAATGCCGGATAAAACCCCGCAGACGAGATGCAAAAAAAAGTAAATAAAAGCCGTACGGAATAACAATATTCTTTCTATCTTTGTCACAAAATTTCATAAAAACCTCTCCAAGAGAAAATGATTCAAAAACCTCCATTTAAGGTTTTCGCCGGCACAAATACACGATACTTGGCCGAGAAAATCTGCAACTCGTTGGGTTGCGAATTAGGGAAAATGAATATCCAACATTTCTCCGATGGCGAATTTTCGATATCTTTTGAAGAATCAATTCGCGGTTGCCAAGTATTCCTGATTCAATCGACATTCCCCAATTCCGACAACTTGATGGAGCTTTTACTCATGATTGATGCCGCCAAACGGGCTTCGGCCGAATCAATCATTGCGGTTATTCCCTATTTTGGCTGGGCACGCCAAGACCGCAAAGACAAACCTCGGGTATCGATTGCCGCTAAGTTGATTGCCGACCTACTGAGCGTAGCGGGCATTAACCGCCTAATCACCATGGATTTGCATGCCGACCAGATACAGGGATTTTTTAATGTCCCCGTAGACCATCTTTATGCATCCACCGTATTCGGCAAATATATCAAATCACTGCAACTGAAAGATATGGTGATTGCCTCACCCGACGTAGGAGGGTCAAAACGGGCAAATTCATACGCCAAATATTTTGGAGTGCCTTTGGTACTATGCCACAAATCCAGGGCTAAGGCTAACGAAGTGGAAAGTATGACGGTCATTGGAGATGTCCAAGACAAAAACGTCATCCTCATCGACGATATGGTCGATACGGCAGGGACCATCACCAAAGCGGCGGACTTGATGATTAGCAAAGGGGCTCTCTCGGTACGGGCTATTGCCAGCCATGCTGTCATGTCCGACCCCGCCACCTCTCGTGTGATTGAATCGAAAGTAACGGAAATGATATTTACCGACAGTATACCCTATTATAAGAACTGTCCCAAAGTACATATCATCAGCATCGCCGACATGTTCGCCGACACTATACGCCGTGTCTATGAAAATGAGTCCATCAGTTCACAATACCTCATTAAATAAGGGAATAACGGATTTTGATGGGTAGAGAATCGTTGTATGCCGAAAACGCATAACTCATAAAAAGTTTTTTGAGTTTAAAAATTAGTGTATATTTGCAGGGAAAATATTCCAACTTACCTCATGAGAAAATTTTATAGTCTCCTTTTCCTCCTTATAGGAGGGCTCATAGCGTGGGGAGGTACAAGTTGTATCCAAGACGAAAAGCCCAATGTCGAATGTGATATAGAAGATATCACGGTGGAGGATGAGACCCTTATCACCTACATCAAAATCGAGAGAGATCATGCGACGGTTTCCCTCAAACAGATTCCCCAAAACTTTGAAGAAGATATAAATCCATCCTACACAGTCTCCAGAAACGCTACGTATGAGATACTCTCCTCGACCACCAATGGAGGAGTACATGTCGAATCCGTAAAAGTAACCTCGGAAGACCGGCAATACAGCAAAACCTACACGGTGCTCTACACCCCGACGGAACTTCCCGATTCTTTCGGATTTGAATACTGGGACACCGAGGGTACCTATGAAAAATCGTATGAACATGGAATGACAATCACCAACGAAGAGGGTGAACCGGAATTTTATAAAGATATTGATATCTATTGGTGGGACAGCGGTAACCTCGGTTTCTCCGCTGTAGCGAGCGGCAAGACAGCAAAAGAGTATCCGACCTTTTCCACCGACGAAGCCCATGGCGGTAGCCGGGCGGCCAAACTGGTGACCCGGGCGGCAGGGTCGTTGGGAACAAATTTGGGCAAGCCCATTGCTTCGGGAAACATCTTTCTCGGAGAATTCTCCTCAAAAGGAATTAATCTGCTACAAGAAGCCCTGAAAGCCACCCACTTTGGATATCCTTATGACAAAATACCGACCTCTTTCGACGTTTGGTTCAAATACAAACGGGGAACTTACGACTATACCGGTGCTGTATTTGAAACCCGGGATGGGACACCCGATATATGCGGTATCTACGCTGCATTCTTTGACAATGTCATCGCCAAAGAAGAAAATTCCTTGGATATTTCCGTCATCGACGGAACAAACGTCTTCACCAGCGCCTCCATCATTGCCATCGCCAACCTGCACACCTGCGACAACGAAGAATACCGGCAGTTGGAAAATGGTACCGATGGGGCGTGGAAATTCGTCAATATCCCTTTCAAGTCTGTACAAGAAGGGGTCGATTACCGTACGCTCATCGACCCGGAACGTCTGAAAAACAAGGAATACAGCCTCACCATCGTATGCTGTTCAAGTTATTATGGAGACTACTTCGAGGGGGCAGTCGACAGCGAACTCATTGTCGATGATATCACAATCCATTATGAAGAGGCATCTACGCTATAAACACACCTCCATGAAAAAAGCAGTTCTATATATCCTCTTTACTTCGGTTTTCAGCTTTTCTTTGCAAGCGGCTGGTCTCAACGAGAACGACAATCAAACCCCCTCCATCGTGGAGAAATACCGGCAACACAAAGACTCGAAAGTCTATGAGTTTAGTGTCAAGGCGGCTTTTAATCTCGGGGGAACAGCTCCCATGGGACTGCCGGCCGAAATACGGCACATCAACTCCTTCAGCCCCACGTTGGCTCTCTCCATTGGAGGGGATGTAATCCGTTGGTTTTCGCACCGCTGGGGGGCGAGTGCAGGACTTCGTTTTGAATCAAAAGGAATGGATACGGATGCGTCGGTCGAAAATTACGTCATCAAACTGCTCAACGATGGCAGCTATGTGGAAGGAAACTATTGGGGGAATGTCACCACCAAGGTGAATAATCAGTATTTGACCATTCCTATACAGGCTGTCTACAAAGTCAGTTCACGTTGGATATTGAAGGGGGGCCCATACGTGTCGTTCCTCCTCCGGGGCAGTTTCACGGGAAACGCTTATGGTACGAGTAATGATAACGGCTATATGCGCACCTCCCCTACCGAACCCAAAATCAAAACCGATGCACCATACGATTTTTCCGATGATATAAGGCGTTTCGATTGTGGCGTGGATGCCGGAGCTGAATTCGCCGCCTACAAACACCTCTCAATCTATGCCGACTTGTGCTGGGGAGTCATTCCCATTTTTCAAAGCGACTTCACAGCCATCTCTTTCAACATGTACAACGTCTACCTCAACATAGGTTTCGCCTATGTCTTCTGAGCAATACCTGAAAGAGAAGGTACGGAATTAACTCTTATTGTTTATAAATCGCCACGATTGTCGGGGTAGAGCAGATATTTTCCCCGCAAAATTCGATAAGCGGCCAACGCCTCTTGCCACGTTGTCCGTATTTCAATCTCGCTCTTTCCCTCCAACATTCCTTGACGTACTTGGGAGGTTCCCATCAATTTATCGAAAAACAACGGAGAGGAAAAGAAATCGGAACGACAGCCCAAAAGTTGGAAAAACCGGAACAAATAACGTAAAGTAATTCCTTTCGGGGGAATGGAGTCCCGCAAATCTATTCCATAACAGACTTTGTTACACTGCAAGGGATTCTTGTCGAAGCCTGGTAAAGAAACAGGTGTAAAGGAAAAATCCCCAAAAGAAGGGTCAGGATACCCTACTACCTGGAATGGCATGTAAGTTCCCCTCCCCACACTCACCTGCGTGGCTTCAAAGAAGCAGAGCGAAGGATAAAAAGCGATGGCTTTGTCGTTGGGAAGATTGGGCGATGGCTTCACCGGCAGGGAGTAGGCATCTCCATGCTTCCATCCCGTCACAGGAACGATTGTCAAATCAAGGCCGGCTGTTCCTCCCCAATTCTCACCCTTTATCATCCAGGCCAACTCACCTACCGTAAGGCCATGCAGGACGGGAAGAGGCAATGTCCCCACAAAAGAGTGCAACCCCTCCTCCAACACCGGACCATCGACGTAATCACAAGGATTAGGACGGTCGAGCACCCACATCGGTATGTCCGCCTCCGCACAAGCCTGCATCAGATAAAACATCGTGGAGATATAGGTGTAAAAACGGACACCCACGTCTTGCATATCGAAGAGAAGAATATCGACATCCCGAAGTTGCTTGGACGAAGGTTTTTTGGCTTGACCGTACAGAGAATAGACGGGTACACCCCGATAGGTATCGCCACGGTTTTCCACAATCTCCCCGGCATCGGAGTCTCCTTGTAGCCCATGTTCTGGGGCAAAAAGGGCGACAATCCGTACCCCTCGGGCAAGAAGCGTATCGGCAAGAAAAGTATGTGTCTCGCTCATGCGGGAGGTCTGGTTCACGGCAAGAGCGACCCGACGGCCCTCCAACAAAGGAATCCACTCCCCCAAGCGGTCACTCCCTACCCGTACGCTGTTCTCTTCAGCACCGACAGGAAGGGCGACAACACATACAAATAGGAAAGAAAGGACAAACGACTTCATCCGAACAAAAGATTTTGGTTCTAAAGATAGCGAAAATTTTTCAGTGCTTGTGAAGGCAATTATCGTAAATAGCTAGTAAAATGATAGTCGAACTCTGTTAGCATCGCCGTTTATTGGCAATCGCTTGCGAAGGCGGTAGTTCGCCCCTTACCCGAAAGGGTTGCAGGGCTTGACTTCGTTAAGCCCTGCAACCCTAAAAAATTTATCTTATTCCTCTCTCCCTGCCTTGGCGGAGGTCTCTCTGTATCGAAAAAGATCTGCGTCGCTGTATTACGTTCCCCGTCGGTGGCATTGCTCTGTATCGACTCTTCCCCAAAGGGCTGTGTCGCAGGGCAAGCCCTGCGACACAGCCCCCTAAAAAATATCTCGTTCCGCTCTCCCTGCCTCCGGCAGGGGCTTAACCTTTAATCGAAGGCTGTTTGCGAAAACGATACGTATATTATCAGCAAGGTCGGTAATCGGGACTTGTTAGCACAGGTAGTCCCATAAATTAGTCCCTTTGGGGAAAACCGCTACATCAGATTCTCCCGTCTACGCCAACGGGCAAGCAAGGCAAAATAAAGATTCACCACAGGCCTCCCCCACTCATACAACAATACCCATAGCCCTATACGGGGCAACTCCATCGCATCAGCCATCCTCCGATACACCTTTGTCTGCATCACCACACGCCACAACAGCAATACAAGTGCTGCAATCCATACCACCGGATGTGCCGGTTGGGAGACAACCCCCACCACCAAGGCCGCATAAAAGAGGTAGGTCGACCATTGCTCTCCGACAAAGAGTCCTCGGTGACTATGCCGCAAATAAGGTGCCGTGAAGCAATACCGCAACTTGAGGAGAGACCACAAGGGAGAATTATCATCCGAGCGTACATCGACAAAACTGTCACGGGCCATCTCCACACGGCTGTTCCTCGCAACCGCCGTCTCATTGATAAACAGATCATCCTCACCGAACCGGAATTTCAAAGTCCGTGAAAATCCTTTATGACCAAAAAAGAGCGATTTTCGATATGCGACATTGGTACCCTCACCCATATAGGGCGCTCCCAACAGAGCGCAAGAGAGATAGCTGGCGGCAAAAAGCATACGGTCATAGACCCAATAGCGTGTTTCCGGTAAAGAGGCCATATCAAGACGGGTATACCCTATCACAAGATCAACCCCATCGGAAAAGCGACGCATCATATTCCGTAACCAATAAGGCGAAGAGGGGACGCAACGGGCATCAATCACCACCGCATAATCAGTTTTTATAGCTTTGAATCCCAAAGTAATCGCTAACTTACGATGACTCAATGCACAAGCGTCGAGAGGGACATAGGTCGAATAGAGACGGGGATACTGTTGGGCATAGAGATGCAGGAGGTCCCGCGTATCATCGGTAGAAGCGTCATCGACCACGACAACCTCGAAATCGGGATAATCCTGTTTAAAATATTCCGGCAAATGACAGCGTAGCAAATCAGCATTGTCCCGAGCATACACAATCAGCGATACAGGAGGAAGAGACTCCCCGACAAGAGACCTTTCCCTGCCATCATCGGCACGCCGTGCACGGCACACCTGCAAATAGTAGTGAACGTCGACATAGGTGAGGAAAAGCAATAGGACAAGGGCCAGAATAAGAGCTACAACAGCAAAAGTAACAAGCGGTTGCGACAACAGATATACCCAACTTTCGATACTCATTTCAACGCTCTTTTCTCTTACAAAAATAAGAAATCCCCATGAGTTGCCCAAGAAAACTTAGGGAGGAAAATTGCTTTCCCCATTTTATCGATTAAGAGTTTTTTTCGCTTTCGAGCCTGAAACAGAGAAAGAGGCGACATTTTAACTAATTGCCCGTCAACAGACTATTTTCCGCTTCTCCCAGAAACGCCGGATCCGCATCGATACGTACAATAAAAGAGGCTCCTTAAACGTTAAAAATAAAGGGTGAATCTTTGCAGAAAAGAGACAACGGTACTATATTTGCCCTATTAAACCGCATCTTATGAAAAAAATCAGGATCTTCACAGGGCTCATCCTTTTGACGCTCCTCCTTCCCTCTTGCAGGTCGTATAAGAATATCTCCTACCTGCAAGGCATGGACGAAGGCGATATCATACAACTGGCCGAAAAGCTGTCAGCGACCATCAACGACAAAGACGTACTCTCCATCACCGTCTCGACGGCCAACCCCGAAACGGTGGCCGGCTATAATCCGATGGTCTTGGGTACGGCAAAATCGAACGATATGCAGCTCTATTCGGCTCCGGTTTTACAGAGCTATACGGTCGGCACCGACGGTTGCATCGACTTTCCCACATTGGGACACATCAAAGTGGCCGGACTTACCCGTCAGCAGCTTGAGGAATACCTCAAAGATGAGATTTCTTCCATGGTATTGGATCCCATTGTGAAGGTGCAGATCTTGACCAACAATATCACCGTATTGGGGGAGGTCACCACACCCGGTACATTCAGCATCCCCAACGACAGGCTCTCCCTCTTCGAGGCGTTGGGAATGGCGCAAGACCTTACTATCTATGGCCGACGGGATAATATCCTCATTGCCAGGGAAAACGGGGAAGGCTCGATTACCAGTATACGGGTGGATATCACCAAACCCGATGTCTTTTCCTCGGAAGGATTCTACTTGCAAAAAGGCGATGTCGTCTATGTCGAGCCGAATGAATACAAGAAATCCAACTCCCGATACAACAGCAACAAGCAGTTCAATGTCTCTATGATATCGGCCATTATCAGCGGATGTTCAGTCATAGCGACTCTCGCTGTGGCGATTGCCACTCTCCACGATAGCAACAGCAGTAGCGGAGACTGATTCTCCCCAACAAGTGAAACATCTTTCCGAAAAAGCATGGAAAATTTCAACAAGAACAACGCCTTAATAGATTTCGACCTCTCCGGTCTTATCGAGAAATATCGGAAGAAGTGGTATCTTTTTCTTATCTCCGTCATCGTATGCGGCTTTTTGGCCGGGGCCTATGCCATGATAAAAAAGACCCTCTTTTCGGTAAGAGCCGATATTCTCATCACGCAAGAGAACAAGGATGGCGGCTTGCAGACGGCCCTGCTTCAGAACTCCTCTTTTGGAAGTCTTTTGGGGGTAGGCGGGAATGTCGACGATGAGATAAATCTGGTTTCGGCCCACTCTACCCTACGGGAGGTGGCGAAAACGTTGGGCTTGAACAAGACCCATGTGCTCCGGCACAGCTTCTTCAACAAAGAGGACCTCTACCAGGAATACCCCATCGAAATCTATGCCGCACCGATGGCCGAGGATACCCTCTCGAAGACATTGCAGTTTAAAGTGCGTATCAGCGAGGCGGGCGATATTGTCGTACGGGTGAACAAAGGCTTCAAAAAAATCGCCACTGTCAAGGGTTCCGGCTTCCCCCTGGTAGTGACTACCGAATACGGAGATTTCATCCTCAACCCCACTTCCTATTATGTGCCGGGCGAAAAGCTGGCGACCAACATCACTATCAAGGGATACGACAAGGCTGCCGAAGATATCGACAAGCATACCTTCATCTCCATCCCCGAAAAAAAGTCAAACCTCATACACCTCGAAGTACAGGAGAATAATGTCGAGAGGGGGAAAGACCTGCTCAACACGATTATAGAGACCTACAACCAACGGGGCATTGACGAGCAAAACAGGGAGGGCGACCTCAAAGCTCAATTTATTGACGAACGCATCGCATTGGTTGTACAGGAGCTGGCCGAATCTGAAAAACAGGTTGAAGAATACAAAAAGGCGAACAACCTCACCGACATAGAAGTGGAGGCTCAAATCATTCTCGAGCAAAACACCGCATTGAAACAAAAAAGAATTGATTTAGAGGCACAGAGAGAGATGGTTGACATCGTTGAGGAATTTTTGCAAAACGATAAGAACAACTATACCCTTATCCCCTTCAATCCAAGCATGTCCGACCAATCATCGGCTAGTGCCATCCAACAATACAACGACCTGCTATTGAAACGGATGGAGATTTCTTTCTCGGCCAAAGAGAGCAACCGTTCCCTGCAGATACTGGACGAACAAATCGAAGCGACCCGCAAAAACGTATTGAGTACCCTCAGTGGCATCAAGGAAAGCCTCGACATTTCCCAAGACATTTTGGGCCAACAAGAAGAGAAGTTTAACAAGCGAATCAGTGATATGCCGACCCAAGAGAGGGAGTATCTCGATATAAAACGGCTCCAGATTGTCAAGCAGAACCTCTTTGTCTTTTTGCTGCAAAAACGGGAAGAAAATGCTTTGACCCAATCCATGGCGACCCCGAAGAGTACCATAGTCA
>JAJQIP010000031.1 GCA_021199145.1 Porphyromonadaceae bacterium
TGAATCTATACATCTTTGTAGAAAAGCGCCTACCCCTTATAAGGGGTAGGCGCTTTTCTTTTATAAGAAGGCGTGGTAAAAAAAGCGTTTGAATGTCGGAAAGATTACAGTTTCAGTCCGTCGAGCAGTCGTGTGTATATATCGATAGCCTGGCGTATTTCCTCCGTTTCAATATATTCTCCGGCTGTGTGCGAACGTGTCGATTGTCCGGGCCCTATTTTGACAGTGGTGAAGGGCATCAGGGCTTGATCGGAGAGGGTAGGCGACCCGAAAGGCTCTAACCCGAGTAGGGTCGTCCGTTGTATGAAGGGGTGCTCTCGGTCGATGCGGGAGGAGTTGAGGCGGAATGAACGGGGAATAATGGTGCACGGAATGGCTTCCCGAAGCAGGTCAAAGACCTCTTCGTTACTATATAACTCATTGGTGCGCACATCGACGACAAATTCACAGCAATCGGGAATGACATTGTGTTGCGTTCCGGCCTTGATTTGGGTTATGGTGAGTTTGACAGGTCCCAACAACCGGGATACTTTGGGAAAAGAGAATTTCCGGAATTCCTCGATAACGGGTAAGGCTTCGTAAATGGCGTTGACCCCTTCGTTACGGGCTGCGTGGCCTGATACACCGGCCACACGACAATCGAGTACCATAAGGCCTTTTTCTCCGATGGCAGGTCGCATTCCTGTCGGTTCTCCCACCACGCCAAAGGTAATGGGCGGCAACTCTTTCAGGGCTAATTCAACACCATTTTTGCCAGAGACCTCTTCTTCCGCTGAGGCCAGAAAAATAAGGTTATAGGGCTGTGGGCGGGAGGCCAACACAAGAAAAGCGTGCAGCAATGAGACTAATGACGCTCCGGCATCGTTGCTTCCCAATCCGTAGAGGTATCCGTTTTCTTCCCGTGCGTGGAATGCTTCTCCCTTCCAACCTTCGACAGGTTGTACCGTGTCATGGTGTGAATTGAGCAATATTGTTGTGCGGCCAGGCGTAAATCCCTCAGCAATGGCCCATACGTTGTTGGCGACACGGTGCGGGGCATGCCCGTTTTCTTGTAGGTAGTCGGCTATCAAATCGGCGGTGGCACTCTCTTCCCGGCTGATAGAGGGGATAGCTATAAGGCGGCGTAACAGATCTATGGCCGGATAAAAAAGTTCGTTTGGGTCAATCATTGCATCTCTCTTTTTTGCAAAAATAAGGATAATTTGAGATATACGCCCGTTGCTGTTTAAAAAAGGCTTATTGCCAAGGCACGGTTCCCTGTCTGATACAAATCTCTGGAGTAGAGGTCAAGCTATTTTCTTTCTCCTTTGAAAATAGCGATGATGTAAGGATATGATTGTATCTTTGTAGAATTAATTATTAATCTGTCCCGTATGATTACGATAGAGCAACTAAAAGAGACTGAAGAACGTAAGTTGGCGTTGAGGAGGTATCTTTGACATCGATGCGAAGATAATTCAAGTCGGAGAAGAGGAACTGCGTACCCACGTACCCGATTTTTGGGAAGACCGTAAGAAAGCCGAGGAACAGATGAAAAAAGTGAAATCGCTTCACTTTTGGATTGATGCTTATCATGAGGTGGAAAAGTCGGTGGAGGAACTCTCTTTGGCGTTTGATTTTTTGAAAGAGGGAGTAATTACCGAGACGGAACTGGATGAGATTTATCAACGGACCCTCACCTTGATTGAAAAACTGGAGCTGCGGAATATGCTGCGGCGGGAAGAGGACAAGCTGGGAGCCGTTATGAAAATCAATTCGGGAGCGGGAGGTACAGAGAGCCAGGATTGGGCCGAGATGCTTATGCGTCTCTATCTGCGTTGGTGCGAAACGCATGGATATAAAACCACCATTACCCATATGGTCGATGGAGAGGAGGCGGGAATCAAAAGCGTGACAATACAGATTGAGGGCGATTATGCCTATGGTTACCTCAAAAGCGAAAATGGCGTGCACCGTCTGGTCCGTATTTCTCCCTATAATGCACAGGGGAAACGTATGACCTCTTTTTCCTCCGTCTTTGTGGTTCCCTTGGTTGACGACAGCATTGAAATCGATATCAATCCGGCGGATATAACGTGGGATACTTTCCGGTCGGGAGGAGCCGGCGGACAGAATGTCAATAAAGTGGAGACCGGAGTGCGTCTGCGGTACAATTACCATGATCCAGATACGGGAGAGACCCGGGAAATTCTTATCGAAAATACGGAGAGCCGTTCTCAGTTCGATAATCGGGAGAATGCCATGCGGTTGCTTAAGTCACAACTCTATGATATGGCATTGCAACGGCGCAGAGAGGAACAGGCAAAGGTCGAGGCAGGGAAGAAAAAAATCGAGTGGGGATCGCAGATTCGTAGCTATGTCTTCGATGACCGCCGTGTGAAGGATCACCGCACCAATTACCAGACCTCTGATGTACAACGGGTAATGGACGGAGATATAGATGATTTTATAAAAGCCTATTTGATGGAATTTGGGGATAGATAAAAAAGTGCAAGGATGGAAAAACTAACATTGATAAAGGTCGGCGGCAAGATTGTGGAAGAGCCCGATACTCTGCAGACTTTTTTGCGTAATTTCTCCACAATTCAAGGATATAAAGTGCTTGTGCATGGGGGTGGGCGGTCCGCCACCAAATTGGCCGCACAGTTGGGAATTCCTAGTCGTATGGTAGAGGGCCGGCGTATTACTGATGCCGATACCTTGCGGGTAGTCACTATGGTGTATGGGGGGCTGGTCAACAAAAATATCGTGGCCGGCTTACAGTCCCTTGGGGTGAATGCCTTGGGTATGACAGGGGCTGACCTGAATGTCCTGTTATCGGAGAAACGTCCTGTAAAGGAGTTGGATTATGGTTTTGTGGGCGATGTGAAGGCGGTACAGGGTGACCGATTGTCGCATTTGATAAGGGAAAATGTCGTTCCTGTGCTTGCTCCTCTTACCCATGATGGTCACGGACAGTTGCTCAACACCAATGCCGATACGATTGCGGGCGAAACCGCCAAGGCCTTGGCGGCCTATTTTGAGGTGACCTTGGTCTATTGCTTTGAAAAAAAAGGTGTCCTGTATGACGAGAACAACGAAGAGAGCGTGATACCGCAAATCGACTATCCTATGTTCCGCCGCTTGGTGGAAGAGGGTGTCGTGCAGGGAGGGATGATTCCCAAACTTGAGAACGCTTTTGAGGCACTCTCTGCAGGGGTGAAGGAGGTTATTATTACTCGGGCCGACGCTTTGTCCGGGGGAGGTACTCGACTTCATTGAAGGACGGTGCACCTCGTAAGGGGCGTGCCTGTGAATATACATCAATTGACCTCCGACTAAATATGCCTTAATTTGATTGCGGTATGCATCAGCCCTATTCTATCGGGTGGGTTCTACAGAATATTAGGGAAAAGGATAGGGAATTGTATTCATAGGGCCATGGTGCGAAACTTCTGCTCCCTTTGGAGTGAAAATAGACTAAATTTTTGTAATATTGCAGGGAAATGATGCTCCAAAAGAGAATGTGAACTTTATATACTGTTTGAAAATAAGGAACGAATGAGGATAATATTGCTGTCAGGGGGATCTGGCAAACGGTTGTGGCCGTTGTCGAATGATGCCCGTTCGAAACAATTTTTGCGACTGTTGAAAGCTCCCGATGGGACGCCGGAGTCTATGTTGCAGCGTATCGTACGGCAGATAAGAGAGTCTGGTCTGGATGCTTCTATTACGATTGCTACGAGTGCCGCTCAAAAAGATGCGATTACCAACCAACTGGGAAATCATGTTGATGTCGTCACCGAGCCGGAACGTCGGAATACGTTCCCGGCCATAGCGTTGGCCTCGACGTATCTCTCGCTGGAACATCATTGTACCCGTGACGAAATTATTGTAGTCATGCCCATCGACCCCTTTACTGAGGGGAGTTATTTCCAAACCATCGGGAGAATGGCGCAAGCTGTCGAACAAGGGGCAGCCGAGTTGCTCTTGATGGGAATTATCCCGACAACACCATCTTCTACTTTCGGCTACGTTTTACCTGCTTTAGATGAGGGGAAAACGGGAATTTTCCCCGTTGCCCGTTTCGTTGAAAAACCGGATACTCAAGTCGCTGAACAGTTAATTGCCGAGGGGGCCTTGTGGAACGGGGGCGTTTTTGCTTTCCGGTTGGGCTATATGGCTGATATTGTCAAACGGTATATCCAAGTCGGGTCTTTTGCCGAATTACATTCTCGGTATCTCGAACTCCCGAAAATCAGTTTCGATTATGAAGTAGTCGAAAAAGCGACATCGGTGGCGGTTATTCCTTTCACGGGTTCGTGGAAAGATATCGGTACTTGGAATAACCTTACCGAGGAGATGTTCGATTGTGCCATGGGAAATGTTGTCATAGGCGAAGATGCCGAGGGAACACATGTCGTCAACGAATTGGATATTCCTATTGTATGTCTGGGAACAAAAAATATCGTTGTGGCGGCAAGTCCCGATGGAATTTTGGTGAGTGACAAATCCTCGAGTCCTAAACTGAAGCCTTATGCCCTGCGTTTTAACCAACGGCCCATGTATGAAGAGCGGCGTTGGGGAACCTATAAGGTTATGGGATATAATCTTTTACCCGATGGGTATCGGGCGTTGACAAAAATACTTTGTCTCCATGCCGGATGCAATATTAGCTATCAATACCACAACCGACGGGAAGAGGTATGGACCTTTATTGACGGAGAGGGGAGATTGGCTCTCGATGGTCAGGTGACGAAGGTGAAACGGGGGGATGTCGTACATATCAAGGTGGGGCAGAAGCATGCGATCCATGCCGATACCCTTTTGCAAATCATTGAGGTGCAAATGGGCAGTGAACTTGTTGAGGAAGATATTGTCCGGTTGGATTGGGATTGGTCCGACAAATCGGTGTAGTCTATGGAAACTGATCCGATTCTCAACGCACACAATAAGGAGGAGTACCCTCCGATGCATACGGTCGAGCATATCTTGAACCGTACAATGGTCGAGATGTTCGGATGTCCCCGGTCACGGAATGCCCACATTGAGCGCAAAAAAAGCAAATGCGACTACGAATTGCCTTTCGAGCCTACACCCGACCAATTGACCGCTGTGGAGGCAAAGGTGAATGAGGTGATAAGCCAGGCGTTGCCGGTTACGGTAGAATATGTTCATCGGGAGGATGTTCCGGCCGAGGTAGATCTTTCAAAACTCCCGGAAGATGCCAGCGAAACTTTGCGGTTGGTCCGTGTGGGTGCATACGATGTGTGTGCCTGTATCGGTCTTCATGTGGAGAACACCTCCGAGATAGGCGAATTTAAAATTATCAGCCACGACTATGAGCCGGGGCGGTTGCGTCTGCGGTTCAAACTTTTGCCTAAGTAGGTGTAGCTGAATTATTCGGAAATAGTATTGGCCGTCTTGGCCTTTTTCAATTTGGGATTTTTCCCTAAAGGAACAGATAGACCGAAATTAAAGGCCGCTGCCAAATCTCCCAAAGGTATATATTCCGGAGATACGGTCATGGTGGATATGTCAGCCCCGATGAAAAGCGGGCCCAAGCTGAGCACGGCTCCAAAGGAATGTGCTAGATTCGACACGGTCCCGTTGATGCTCAATCCCAGACAATGAAGAGCTTTGAATTGGACACTCCCCATAAGTGAAGTTTGCGTATTGTTGGAGTAAAAATGGGTCGTTGAGAGGAGACCTACCGAAATGTGGTTTTTGAGAAGCTGATATTCCGCCCCGAAGGTAAGAGTTGGGGCAAGCCAGGTTGTCCGTTTGGAAGGAGCTTCGGTTTCTCTGAATTTGAAAAGAGCCTCAAGGTCATCCTTCAGGTCATCGACCTGGTCGTCTAATGTGTTTCGGGATTCTCCGTTTTCATTGATATAGTCGTCACTCCCGATGCCGGTGAAGCCTTCGTAAATATATTCACCCTCAGGTGTCGCACCCCGAAGGTTTTTCCCCCAGGTGATGAATCCCACATCGGTTAGCGCCAACGATAAGACAAGATTCTGTACAGGAGAATAGGTGACACCTAAGTCAATGCCTGCACCCCCTCCGGCCAGACCCATTCGGTCGGTGCTATAGTCAAGTCCTGATATTTCGCGGTCTTTTTTCAATTTGAGTTCCGCTCCCGCCAAAGAGAGGTCTGCCGTTCCATAGCTCTCCACTTTCCATTGGTCTTCGGCCATGGTCAGGGTTAACCGGTCAAAATGGGCATTGGCCTCTCCAAGGCCGAAAAGCCCTTTCAGTTTGGCCCCGACGGTCCATTGGTCGTTCACTTCGTGGGAATGGCCTAACGCTACTTCGGCATAAGAGGTGGCCGATACCGACACGTTTTTCAAATCATAACGGGTCACCTCCCCTTGTTGACCGCTTTTGAGGAAGCGGAAGAGATCTCCCGGCAATGAGGTGGAGGTACTGCCGTGAACCGAAATGTCGAAGGTGTTGAATCCGTTCCACTTAAAGAATCCGAAAGAGAGAATGGAGATGTCGAAGTTGACATTGACACTGTTCCAATCTCTTAACTTTTTGTCAAAGTCAGCTGCCGACACGGCCGGACTGAGGAAGGTATTGAGCTTTTCTCCGGTCGACGGATAGATAAATGTCGTGTAGCCCAAGTTGGAACTTGCATTGAAAGAGATATTTCCCAAAGCGGGAATGGTGAAGTAGGCCCTATCGGGCATTAAGGCCGGATTGAGTTGGTGACGAAGGGAGACACTTTCGAGAAAGTAGCTGCCTTGTAAGGGTTGTGCCGCTACTCCGGCGGAAACCAGACAGGAAAGTAGAGCCAATCCGATATATTTTATAGAGAAACGTGAAGCGTTCATATTATCCTTTTTTGAATCCTAATTTTATAATGAGTCAAGGTCTATCTCAATGTTGGCCACTTTGGCGCTGAGTTGCAGTTGCAGGTATTGTGTGCTACGCAGGAGTCCGTTGGACAGTCCGTCCGCCAGATTCCCTTCTACACTATATTGCAGGTGGGTAACCTGTTTCAATGCATTTTCCTCTTTTTCATAAAGGCAGATGACGATTTTCCCTGTCGCCGGAGTGGGGTTGTCCAGTTGCAAATCATCGGTTCCTTGGATAATTCCTTGTCCGCTTTGGTCGGCATCCAGAATATTGATTTCAATGTTTTGCAGTATGCGGAAATAGTGTGTTGATTCGTCCTCTTCATCCATAATCCTTTCATCATCAGCCAGGAGTGCATATTCATCAGAATTGATTTCTTGCAGCGGGGTTAACGAGAACAGAAGGTTCAGAGGGAATGTGGTCGAATAGTTGGCAATAACGACAGCTTCTTGTGCGGAGACATCTTTGAAGATATCATCAAGACCATCTTCTATATCGGAATAATGGATGGCAAACTCTTCCCCGAATTCCAGGGGAACGGTGACGTGGCAATCCACCTCCACACTGCTTGAAAGGTCATTAAACAGAGCAATACTTTCGAGTGTCGTATCGGTGAAGGCTATAATGGATGCCTCGAGGGAGGAGGGAATTTGTGTATTGAACAAGCTGGGAAGGTCACCTTGTACCCAGGTATAAAGGGTATCGTTGAGGTAGAAGGTCTTCTCTTCGCTGAGTTGCTCCGGTGCCTTGGGGGAGATGTAGATATAATTCCATTGGGGAATGATGCAGTCACTCTCTTGGTCGTAGCTGGCCGGCTGTATGGAAATGGTATCGATGACAACCGGTTCGGTGAGAATACTTATTCCCTTGTCGTCTTTGGGGTCGACGGTGAGGATGGCTTTAACGGGAGTGCAGACGGAGTTTTCGGCATTGAGTTGGATATAGGGATTGGTCAGGTCGAGTTGGATATCATTGTCGCTCAAGAAGTCGGGCATCGACCCTATCTCTACCGTGAAAGATTCTTCAGAGGAGGCATCAATAATACCTGTAACACGATATATGGTCAACTCCTCGATGGTAAAATCAGTATTTATTTGAGGAGTGGTCGAGAGGGTTGTCCCTACGTTTCCGCTTAAGGTCAATTCAATTTCCGCTTCACCCGTCAGTTCAAAAGTTTGACCGATAATATCAAGCTTCTTTTCATCGTTTGCTAAGGTCAGACTGAAATAGTTTTCCCCGTTCGCATCTACTTCCCCTCCATATAGGCCATAAATGGGAAGGGTCAATTCAAATGTTCCCGTGGGGGAATAAAGGGTGTCTATATAAGCCTCGTGATTTTTAATGGAGAGGAAGTTCCCCGAATTGTCCTCGATGGTAATGTCCCCGATTTCTCCGGAGGGTTGTAACATGAGCATTTTAGGGAAATGGATGTTGACATCCGATAGGGATAATCCGTAATGGTCCCCCGTACCCATATTTTCAAGAAGTTGGGGAGTCAGAATCAGTTTCGCCTCTTTGGGGGTACTGAAGAGTACGGTATCAATCCGTTTGATATCTTCCGAGACAGAGAGGTCTTTGGGGTTAACCTCCGCATTTTGGGAGAGGTCTATGGCAATGCGGTAATTCTCTATGGGGAGTCCTGCGGCAATCGCCTCTTTTACGGCATCGGGAATGTCAATCTCTGTAGGCTCTATCTCTGGCGTAAGGCCGATCTTGTGATCAATGACGCCGCTCTGCATGGCATTTAACTAATTGCTCGATGAAGTCGATTCCGCGATGTAGTAGATACTGTCTCCGTCAACCTTTATATTGTCACCGGTATGGATGAGTTTGGATAGGGTGAGTTCATCTGTTGTCCCGATAGGTAGGGTAACCCCGTTTTCAGCGAGAGTGACATTCATGTCAATATCCTTGTCATACTCTTTGTCGACACAGCCGACAACTAAAAAGCAGAATAGGAAAGGGAATAAGGAATTTTTCATAAAAATTTAGATACAGAAAGGGAATAGATAGACTATCATTCTATAGCAACTGCAAAGATAATGCTTTGCTTCTTTCGATAAAAATATTTTGACTTATTTTTTCACGAATTTAAAATTAAATTTCTAAACAATGAGCTTACACGGGGGGGGGAAAGAGCATCTTTAGAATTGTTGCATATCGACGAGGTGCTTGTACTAGCTGTTGTGGCGCATCCACTCGTC
>JAJQIP010000087.1 GCA_021199145.1 Porphyromonadaceae bacterium
CCCCTAACTTTGTGCTAAAAGATACCCTTTCGACCATATATCTTCCGACTTGTAAATTTTAACCCCATAATAGTTTGCAAATGAAATATTTTTATGAATATTTTATTATTTCTGTCACTTTCGTTTTTTGTTTTGAAGAAAAATAAAAAGGAGATATCTTTGTCGTATCTCCATTTATGAAAAAGGCACTCCTAAAAAATTGGTTGAAAAATTATGCCTTGACACTGGTTGTCATTGTAGTTATAGTATATCTGTCGTTAGCTAAAATTTCCACTCCTACCGAGATTCAGAAATTCCCCTATGCAGATAAGGCTGTACATGTAATCATGTACACGATATTAATGCTAGCTCTATATTTTGATATCCACCGACGGAATTTAAGTGAAAAATCAAATCATCGGCATCTCTTTTACGGTACACTTACGGCTATCGCTTTCGGAGGAATCATGGAATTGGCACAAATCAGCCTTACCCGCTATCGTTCAGGAGATTGGATGGACTGGATAGCAGATGCTGCCGGAGTATTGTTAGGACTATGGCTTGGCAAACCCCTCCTTTGGCTTGTGTCCAAATGTCTGCCCCGATGGTTCAATTCAAAATAATTTATATTTTCCCAGGATTTGAGAGTAGGGCTCTCGAAAATTAAATCAATTTAACCTATTTATTTATCTGATAAACAAGCTATTCAAAAATCATCTATCCTCCGATTTTTCTGTCCCTTCCGTCTCATCTGGACAGGGGTTTCCAAGTTCCCGCCGAATGGCAACCAATTCGTCCCGGATAGCTTGCAAACGGGAAAAAACCGCATATTTTCTTTCCGTTTTTTCCATATTGTGATGTAACATTTCCTTAGCCCCATTCATCGTCAACTTTTGCTCTTTAAGCAAATGATATATCAATCCGATTTTTTCAATATCCTTGGGGGTATAGGAACGGATTTTACGTTTATTGTCAGAACGTTTTGGGGCAATAAAAGAAAATTCCTTTTCCCAAAACCGAAGAGTAGATTCAGGAATATCGTAATATTGTGCCACCTCGGTGATGGAATAAAACATTTTGGGGGGAAGTTCTTTTTTTGTTGTCATATCAGTCCATCACCAATCCATTGTTCTCGGCCATCTGGGTCATCAAATCATAATCCTCAGGAGAGAGGTCAAAAAAGTAATAATTAATCGGGGGTTGGTAGTGACCCTTGTATCTGACCTCATAATGAAGGTGCGGACCTGTGGACTTTCCCGTACTTCCCACCTCAGCAATCATCTCGCCACGGACAACCTTCCTCCCCACTTTTGTATCGATTTTGCTCAAATGGCCGTATAGAGTCTGGTAACCATATCCATGATCAATCATGACCGTATTGCCATACCCCTGTTTCCATCCGGCATAAGAAACTGTCCCATCGGCAGTCGCATAAACAGGAGTACCCAAATTGGCCGCAAAATCCATTCCCGCATGGAATTTACGGACATTGTATATGGGATCGATTCGCCAACCATAACCAGAAGCCGTACGTTTCAAATCTTTATTTGAAATAGGCTGTATGGCAGGTGTTCTGTTGATACGGTCTTCGTTCCGCTTTGCCATCTCCATAATTTCATCAAAGGAGATGCTTTGCACATAGAGTTGCCGACTTAACAAATCCAGTTTTTGTGCCGAAGAGATGACAAGACCAGCATTTGACAAATCCTGCAACTCTTTATAGAGTGAAGAATTCTTCACACCCCCATTGCGAATTTTATTGTCAATAGGGTCGGCCTGCACAATAATACGATAAAGATTATCATCCCGCTGCCGTATGTCGTCCATCACTTCAAGAGCCTCATCGAGACGATGAGAAAAGATGCGGTATTGGGTAACCATCTGCTCA
This sequence comes from Porphyromonadaceae bacterium, assembly GCA_021199145.1. Taxonomy (GTDB): domain Bacteria; phylum Bacteroidota; class Bacteroidia; order Bacteroidales; family UBA11471; genus Caccoplasma. The sequence goes on from JAJQIP010000087.1 coordinate 1,868, forward strand.
TTATCCGCCCGAAGTTTCTTCTCCTGAGGAGATTCAAAAAGGTGATAGAATATCAAGAAAAAAACCACTCCGACCAACAAGCCCACCAAAACGTGTTTACCCCATGAAATCAGACGTGCACCTATCGACGGATAGATACGCTCATAAGCGAGTGTGTTAGGATTATACCGATAAAAGACTTTCCGAGCCATAATTCACGAAATACAGACATTTCCTAAGTTTAAAATTCAGACGGGCAAAACGGAAATACCTGCGTTTTTTTGACTACGATGTCTGCAAAAATAGTATTTTTGGGCTACTTTTGCAAACACGAAAATAAAAACCTTTTTCTTTTGACTTTCAAAATCGATTGTATGCTTACAGCTAAGGAAATCCGCGAATCATTCAAACGCTTTTTTGCCTCGAAACAACACCAAATCGTGCCATCGGCATCAATGGTCATCAAGGATGACCCTACGTTGATGTTCACGAATGCGGGAATGAACCAATTCAAAGATATTATATTGGGAAATGTCCCAGCCAAATACAAACGAGTCGCTGATTCTCAAAAATGCCTTCGTGTAAGTGGGAAGCACAATGACCTTGAAGAGGTAGGGTTGGATACTTACCACCATACTATGTTCGAGATGTTGGGCAATTGGTCGTTTGGAGATTATTTCAAAGAAGAGGCCATTGATTGGGCATGGGAATATTTGATTGATGTTTTGGGCATTGACCCCAAACGAATTTACGCCACTGTATTTGAAGGGTATGCCCCCGAAGGTCTGGACCGCGACAACGAAGCGGCCTCATATTGGGGAAAACATCTTCCCGCTGACCATATCATTAACGGCAACCGTCACGATAACTTTTGGGAAATGGGGGACACCGGACCCTGCGGCCCCTGTTCCGAAATTCATATCGATTTGCGAAGCGAAGCCGAACGGGCCAATGTAGACGCTCTCACACTGGTCAACCAAGGCCATCCCCAAGTCATTGAAATATGGAACCTCGTATTCATGCAATATAACCGTAAAGCTGACGGGTCACTTGAACCTCTACCGGCTAAAGTCATTGACACGGGCATGGGTTTTGAACGGCTTTGCATGGCTTTGCAAGGGAAGACATCCAACTACGATACCGATGTATTCCAACCGCTCATCCAAGCCATAGGCCAATTAGCAGGGAAACAATATGGTGATGACAGTCATTGCGATATCGCCATGCGAGTCATTGCCGACCACGTACGGACAATCGCATTCTCCATTACTGACGGGCAATTACCCTCAAACGCCAAAGCCGGATATGTGATACGTCGTATCTTGCGCCGTGCTGTACGTTACGGATACACCTTCCTCCACTTACAGCAACCCTTCCTCTACAAATTGCTGCCGACCCTCATTGATACAATGGGTGACGCCTACCCAGAATTGATTGCCCAGAGAATATTAATCGAGAAAGTCATTCAAGAAGAAGAGGAAGCTTTCCTCCGAACCCTCTCCGTGGGAATACGTTTGCTTGACAAGGTAATGGCTGATGCACGGGCGGCAGGGAATGAACGTATCAGCGGTGATGACGCCTTCATACTATATGACACGTATGGATTTCCCCTTGACTTGACTGAACTGATTCTAAAAGAAAATAATCTGAAAGTAGACATAGAGGTATTTAACCTCCGTATGCAAGAGCAAAAAGAACGCGCCCGCAATGCCGCTGCTGTGGAGACAGGCGACTGGGTGGTATTGCGTGAGGGAGAGCCTCATTTTGTCGGCTATGACCTTTTAGCGTGTGACACCGAAATTTTACGCCATCGGAAAATCCGTCAAAAAAACAAAGATTACTATCAATTGGTACTTTCCACAACGCCATTTTATGCCGAAATGGGCGGGCAAGTAGGTGACACAGGAACACTTACCGCTGAAAACGGAGAAGTGATTCAAATTCTCTCCACCAAGAGAGAGAACAACTTGGCCGTGCATATCGTGGAGAAATTACCCGTTGAAATAGAGGGGACCTTTTTTGCGGAAGTAAACAAAGAGAACAGATTGGCCACAGCCTGTAACCATACAGCCACCCACTTGTTGCATGAGGCATTACGCGAAGTATTAGGTACGCATGTAGAACAAAAGGGGTCGTTTGTCTCTCCCCAATCGCTGCGTTTTGACTTCTCTCACTTCCAAAAAGTCTCTGATGCGGAGTTGCGTGAAGTTGAACGCCGTGCCAACATAAAAGTACGAGCCTGCATCCCTCTTGATGAGCGTCGCTCTGTACCCATTGCCGAAGCCAAAGCCATGGGAGCCATGGCCCTCTTCGGTGAAAAATACGGAGACGAAGTACGGGTCATACGCTACAGCTCCTCTATTGAACTGTGTGGAGGAACCCATGTCGCCAATACAGGGCAAATCGGTATGATACACATCCTATCCGAAGGTTCCACCGCTGCAGGTATACGTCGTATTGAAGCTGTCACAGCCGCCGCCACCGAGACCTTCTTGGAATCGCTGCTTGATTTTCATAACAAGATACGTGCTTCCTTTAACAATGCCTCCGATATTTCGGCAGCCATACGCCGCACCATCGAAGAGAACGCTGACCTGAAAAAACAAGCGGAAGAGTTCGCCAAAATCCAAGTCCAAGAGCTGAAAAAAAAGATACTCGACAATGTACACACTATCAATGGTATAAAAGTATCCAAAATCAAGATGCAAGTTCTTCCCCACCTCATAAAGAACCTGGCTCTCCAACTACGGGGGGAACAACAAGGAAATTTCCTATTCGTTGCCGGCACAACTGACCCAGAAGGAAAACCGCTACTGACAGTCGCTCTAAGCAATGATTTGGTCGCTGCAGGACTAAATGCATCGACTCTCATACGCCAAGCCGCAAAACATATTGAAGGAGGAGGTGGTGGACAACCCCACTTCGCCCAAGCTGGCGGTAAAAATGCAGAGGGGCTCTCTATCGCCGTTGACGAAATCATTACCGAAGCCACCAAATAATACTACAATCGGCTTTCCGGCCTACCCCCCCTTTCGGGCAATCCACCTAAATGGACGATTGCCCGAAATTTTTATGAAAAGTGTATTATCCCTATAGTCTCAGAGGAACATACACTATAAATTTTGTCTTTCAAATTTGATTTTTCTAAGGGGATTTGATATATTTGTCATATCATAAAATAAAAGTAGAGTCTCCTATACGCTAGCTAACAGGTAAATTATGAGTTACAACGACTTAGAGAATAACATCAAATATCTCGATGTCACCAAAGCCGATATGCAGTTTGGCGTATATGTCAAAACCGTTGGATTTCAAATTATCAAAGCGGGGGAACATTATCCTCTCAAGGAGCACCCTTCAGGCTATTTTTTCAACGTAAGCAAGGGGAGGGTATTGCGAGAATTCCAATTACTATATATTACTAAAGGAGCGGGTACTTTCTCCTCTGACCGTACTTCCAAACAATCCCTTAGCAAGGGGTCGTTACTCTGTCTTTTTCCCGGACAATGGCATACCTATTCTCCGGTTGAGAAAATAGGTTGGGACGAATATTATATCGGGTTCAACGGGAATATTGCCGAACTGTGGCTTCGCCAAACAGGTCTCACTATTGACAATCCGGTGTTGAAAATCGGCTTTAATGCGGAATTAGTGAAACTTTTCCAATCGGCTATTGAAGTGGCCAACAGCCAGAAAAATGCCGCTCAACAATACTTGTCGGGTATTGTTTTGCACATCTTGGGGCTTATCTGCTACACCTCCCACAATCGCATTTTTGAAGAAGACAGTATCAGCCAAAAGATAGAGTGGTCAAAAATCATCATGCTTGAAAACCTCTATAAAAATATCGATGTAGAGAAATTGGCTGAGAAACTAAATCTCTCATACAGTTGGTTCCGCAAAGTATTCAAAGATTACACAGGCTATGCCCCCGTCAAGTATTTCCAATGGCAAAAAATAAAAAAGGCCGAAGAGTTACTGATGCACACCTCCCATTCGGTAAAAGAAATATCCTATATGCTCAACTATAAATCGGTCGAACATTTTTTCTCCCTATTCAAGAAAAAAACCGGTTTTACTCCACTCGAATATCGGAACTACATCCGAGATAAAGAGGAAAATTCTTCCCAAGAGACAATCCAGGAAATAGCTGACACACCGAAATCGGAAAATAAAATCCAACTTTGAAAGGTTATCCCTCCTTCGGCCAAAGTGAAAATCCTTTTTTGAACACTCCCCGGCAATCGCCGTCCCCCAGTCTCAGCGAAAAGCATTCCCCAAACAAAAAAGAGATACTTATCAAAAAGTATCTCTTCCCTATCAAGTTGCGGGAGCTGGACTCGAACCAGCGACCTTTGGGTTATGAGCCCAATGAGCTACCAACTGCTCCACCCCGCGATATTTCGGATGCAAAGATAACGGCTATACACGGGATTTACAACTTTCGAATTGTTAAATATTTCTTTAGCGTAAAAATTTCAGCACATAGGCTTGTTAATCAGCAGGTTTAGAAACGCTATTCAAAATAAAAGCTCAACACGACAAGCCTTGAAAGAGCCTTTTTGATTGCCTGGCTATATTTAATATCAAGCGGATCGACCAAATCGTTCCGGTCATGTCGTAATACATCACTCAAACCAATACAAAATTTAAGTTCAGGAATCAACTTAAAAAACGATAGATAAACGTCACAACCTACCCCCACTTCAAGATAGGTATCATATGTGTCAAGCCGCAACAGGTCGTTTTTTTTCTTAGAAATATCAATTGTCGGTGCGACCCCCAACAACAGATAAGGGCAATAGTTGTTCAACCGTTTGGCTCTATATTTGAGATCCACCGACATCATGATATAGGTCGATTTCAAATTGACCTTCTGTCGTGTATCGCTATTCTCCTCCCGTAACTCTACTGTTTTATCACCAAAGAACAATGTGGGGGTAAAACGCAAATCGAAATAATTACAGAGATATAAATCACCAACCAAACCGACATTAAACCCCGGTGAAAAAGAGGGGACTTCGGCAAACCAGGTCTCCCCATCCTCTGTCACCGCTCCCGTATGCCGAAGAGCCAAATCCTGTATGTGTGTACCCACAGAAAAGCCGAAATGGAAACGACGTTGGTCAATAAAAGGTAAACGTTGCACCTTTGATTGCTGTGCAGCTACCGACACAACGACCGACAAGTAAAACAATATAAAAACTATCTTTTTCAACGGCCTTTTTTAGTGTATGAATAAAACGCAGAATAGCCAGAAATATTGCCGCTAAAGAAAAGATTCGACAGAAAGAGGAGCTGTATAAAAAAAGGAAATTTATTTTGTCGGGGAAAAGAAAAATTGTACTTTTGTCAAATACACTATCACTATTCATTATTAATTTAAACTCAAAAACTATGGCTTACGTTATTAGCAATGACTGTATTGCTTGCGGAACTTGCATGAGCGAATGCCCCTCCGAGGCTATTTCGGAAGGCGATATCTACCATATCGACCCCGATAAATGCGTTGAATGCGGTACTTGTGCCGATGCTTGCCCCACAGGAGCAATCCACCCGGGTGAATAATCCGCATATTAGGAATAAAAAGCCCCGCCTTGTTAGCGGGGCTTTTTTTTAATTTCTCTTAGCAAGAGAATAATAAAAATCGATGAAACAAGTTTTAAATAAAAAGCGGCAGATTTGTATCTGCCGCTTTTTTGACAATCTTCACTATTAAAATACTATAACTTTATAAGACTTCTTGTCTACCACAATAATATAAACCCCTTGTGGCAATTCAAAAACAACCTGTCCGTCAAGATTCTCTTTTTCTCCACACTTCATTCCTGAAAGTGAATAGACAGATACAGAAGTTCCAAAAGCAAGATTTTCTACAACAGCACGTCCTTCCGTTGCATACACACTTACAAGAGATGATTCGACTGAAGCCTCTTTTATTGAGGATGTATTTTCTATAACGGTCAAAGCTGTCGTCACGAAGGCGTTGTCGCCCGTGAAGTTCGGGAAGAGGGTCGAGCCTATCTCGCAATAGACAGCCCCTTCGGGTACTTCCGCAAATACCGTCACTCCATCGGTGACGGTGTACAAATTCTCGTCTACCGCCGTGCCGTCAGCGTATTTCCAGGTATAGGTGGGTTCATCTCCCGCCGAAGTCAGACCCGACAGGTCTATCTCTTCCCCGACGGTCAGACTCTCCTCCATCTCGTACGCCGCCTGTGGAGCATACGTGTAGTTGGTCGGACTTACCTGCGGTAGCGTCGCCGGTGTGAGTCTGTTCCCAGAGCAGTTCAGCGTGGTCTTCACGCTGCTCACTACCAGCTCCTCCAAAAGGTTGTTCTGGCAGAAAACGCTGGTGAACTGCTCCTCGCCCAGAACAAGTGACGATATCCCGCTGTTCTGCACACTCACATACGTCAGGGACGTATAGGCCGTCAAGTCAAGACTACCTGACAGCAACGGCAGGTTGAGAGCGTAAACGCTCGCCAGATTCTGCGCATTCGTCGGCCATACCACTTCGGATAGTTCGCTGTTGTCCGACAGGTAAAGCGTCTTCAATCCCGTTTGGGATTCCAAATCAACACGTGACAGGTGGTTGCCCTCCAAATGAAGGGTCTCGATGGCCGTGTTCGACACCAAATCAACATTCGTCAACTGGTTCCCGTCCAGATAGAGGGTCTCAATGGATGTATTGGAACCCAGGTCTATCTCCGTCAATGCGTTGCTGGACAGACTCAAGATGACAAGATCACTTTGCCCGCTCAAATCTATCTCACTCAGGGATTGGCTGTCCAACCTTAACTCCTTCATGTTTTCCGCCTTCGCCACGTCTATCGAGGTCATCACCCCACTATACACTTCGAAATAAGTCAGCTCCGACGGGTCCCCGTAAATCGTCACCGTTCCGCTGCCGGCGACCGTCCCGGATATCGTGCCATAATACACGTACGTATCGGTCTCCCACTTAGAGGAAAACGCACTCTCCTGCTGAGAACCGTCTCCCCAGTCAATGGAGATGCTCTGCCCTTCATCGGGAGATCCGGCATAAATCCCGAAACTCGTCCCCACTTCCGCCGTGAACGTGAGTATCACATTATCGGAAACTCCACCGCCCTCGCCTATCTCGACAGCTGTCGTCACGAAGGCGTTGTCGCCCGTGAAGTTCGGGAAGAGGGTCGAGCCT
>JAJQIP010000055.1 GCA_021199145.1 Porphyromonadaceae bacterium
TGTCTCGTGGGCTCGGAGATCTGTATAAGCGACAGGGATATCACCGGTTCCGTTTCGTCGGTGAAACTCAACGAACAGAAATCTTTCCTCTCGGTCGACCAGCTCCTGCAGGGGCGGGCCCCAGGTGTCTATGTAAGCAACTCTTCGGGAGCTTTGGGGGGGGCCAACCTGCTCACCATCCGAGGGGTCAGCTCCATCATCGGGGATAACAATCCCCTCTATGTCGTCGACGGTGTCCCCATCTACGGCACCGACCGCTCGTCCAACTCGGTAGGCACATCGGGAGGGGCTATCAGCGCCATCAGCATGAGCGGTACCTCCACAGGAGGCGGCTCGTTGACCAACAATACCGACCTCAACTACTCCTTCGAAGAGAATCCGCTCCTCTCCATCAACCCCGATGATATCGAATCCATCGAAATCCTGAAGGATGCCTTCGCCACCTCCATCTACGGCTCTCGGGGTTCGGCCGGCGTGGTGCTCATCACCACCAAGAGCGGCTCGCGCGACAAGACCGACATCAATGTCTCCTATACCCTGAGCATCGACGACCCTATCGGGAAGCTCGACCTTCTCAACGGGGATGAATATTCCCAGATATACTCTTTATATTACCCCTCCTATAAATTCCCTACCGGATACAATACCGATTGGCAGGATGCGGTGACCCGCAGTGCCATCAGCCACAACCTCAGCGCCTCCATTTCGGGAGGAAACAGCCGGACCCGCTACTTCTTCAGCCTCTCCTACGCCAACAACGAGTCCTACATCATCAGCAACGACCTGCAACGCTACTCGGCCCGCCTGAACCTCGATACGGAACTGATTAAAAATCTCACCTTCGGGGCGAATATCACCCTCTCTTTCGTCGACAACAACGCCCTCAGCGCCCCCACAGTCTACAAATATGCCGTACTGCGGGCCCCTAACCTCCCCATCTACAATGCCGACGGCTCCTACTACTACGGCCATGCCCTCAACAGCCTGGGCGATGACGACAACTACAACCCCGTGGCCTATGCGAACGATGTCACTTCGCAAAGCAAAAACATCACCACCATCGGCAACACTTACCTCCAATACGACCTCTTCCCCTGGTTGGAACTCAAGACGGAACTGGGTATCGACCTCACCAGTCTCCGCTCCTATACCTACAAACCACAACTGCCCGATGAAGTGGCTGACTTGGTGGTCAACAATATGGCTTCGGAAAGCAACTCGCTGAATTACCGTGTTGTCAACAACAACACCATCACCGTCAACAAGGTCTTCAACACGAACCACTATCTCCAGGCCGTTATCGGGGAGAGCTACGAAATCGGCCACGAATACAACAACTCCTTTTCAGGGTCGAACTTCTTCAGCAGCGATATCAAAGGCATCGGATCGGCCTTAACCAAGACACTCTCCTCAGCCGGAGAAGACACCTGGGCCCTCTTCTCGGCCTTTGCTCGGGTGAACTACCAACTGATGCAACGTTACCTCTTTGGGGTCTCCTACCGAGTCGACGGCTCCTCCCGCTACAACCGGACTCACCGCTTCCTCAACATTCCTGCGGTATCGGCCGCCTGGAGGCTCTCGAAGGAGGACTTCATCGCCTACAACGCCCCTTGGATTGACGAATTCAAAATACGAGCCTCGGTGGGGTGGACCAGCCAGGATGCCAACAACAGCTACTACGGGGCACAGGCTGTCTATGCACTGAACACCTCTTCAACCTACGGTGACGAACAGTTCCTCTCCATGTCACAACCCGGCAACACCAACCTTACCTGGGAAAAGACCATCACCTACGACTTGGGTGTGGACTTCTCCGCCTTCAAGGAGCGGCTGAAGCTCACCATCGACTACTACTACAAGCGCACCAACGACATGCTCTTCTCCTCCGACCTGCCTGCCTACACCGGCTACTCCACAGAGTACCAGAACATCGCCAATATGCAGAACCAAGGGATAGAGATTCAAGTCGTCTCGGACAACATGGTGCGCCCCAACTTCAAGTGGCAGACCATCCTTAACCTTACCCACAACAGCAACAAGATATTGAAGCTCAACTTCGAGGGGAACCAGCTCGACCAGGCCAACAGCTCCTACAAATATTATGCCGAGGGGTATCCCATGGCTCAATGGTATCTATACGATTGGGCAGGAATAGATGACAATGGAAATCCACTTTGGCGGCTCAACGACGGCAACCTGACCACCGTTCCTCCAGCCTCCAACTATGAAACCTCGACGGATAACAAAAAGGTCTACGGGACGGCCGAACCTAAATTTTACGGGAGCTTGACCAACATCCTCACCTTCCACGGCTTTGAGCTGAACTTCATGTTCACCTTCTCGGTGGGCGGCCACATGATTAACTCCACCCGAGCCAACCTCCTCACCTACGCCACGACGACGGCCAACAACCTCTCTCGGGACATCCTCGACTTCTGGCAGATAGCGGGCCAGACGACCGACATTCCCGCATTGAGGAACAGTTCCATCATCAACGGATATGACTACACATCGGCCATCACAACGACCCGTTTCTTGGAGAAGAGTTCCTACCTGCGGCTGAAGACCCTCGAACTCTCCTATTCCCTGCCTAAACGGGTTTTGCAAAAGACAAAGACCTTCACTCAGATAAAGCTCTTTGTCACGCTGACCAACCTCTTTACGGTCACCCCCTATTCGGGGCTAGACCCCGAAGTGAGCGCCTTCGGCTCTTCGGCCACGGCAGGGGGTTACGACAACATGACCATGCCCTCCTCCCGCAGTTACCAGTTCGGTCTTAGGT
>JAJQIP010000121.1 GCA_021199145.1 Porphyromonadaceae bacterium
ATGTCGTCTGGCGGCCTATATGCACCATGCCATACAGGATAAAAAAGAGTCTATCTGGATTGCCCAACGGGAGGGACGGGCCAAGAATTCTGACGACCATACCCAAGAGAGTCTGCTGAAGATGTTGGCTTTGGGGGGTAGGGGAGACGCCCTCTCCAACCTACGTTCGCTCCATCTTGTCCCGGTCGCCATCTCTTACGAGTATGACCCTTGTGATTATCTGAAAGCCAAGGAGATGCAGCAAAAGCGTGACGATGCGGCCTATTGCAAGCAGCCCTCCGATGACTTGGCAAATATGGTGACCGGCATTACCGGTCAGAAGGGCCATATCCATTTTGAAGCGTCCGCTCCGATTGATGACCTTTTGGCCAAAATACCCGCCGATACACCTCACTCCGAGTTGTTCTTCGTAGTGGGAGGTATTATCGACAGGGCTATCCATAGTCATTATCGTCTCTATCCGGGCAATTATATCGCCTATGACAAGTTGTGGGGTGGGGGAGCCATGGCCCGCTACTATACGACGGAGGAGCAATCGGCATTCGAAAGCTATATCCAAAGCCGCCTTGACAAGATAGAACTTGTCCAAAAGGATGAACCTTTCCTGCGGGAACGTCTTTTTGAGATGTATGCCAATCCTGTGCGGAATCAGTTGGATGCCGCTTCATTCCCTCAGGAGTAAGTTTTTTGTTTATAGAGACTGTTTGTCGGAGCGTCTAATGTCACTTGACCAAGTGGAGTAGGTGCCCCATCTTCTCCTTTTTGGTACGCATATAGGCGATGTTGTAGGGATTCGGTTCGATTTCAAGGGGAACGATTTCGGTAATCTCCAATCCATAGGCTTCAAGTCCTACCCGTTTTACCGGATTGTTGGTCATCAATCTCATTTTTCGGACACCGATTTGCCGCAAAATTTGGGCGCCAACCCCATAATCCCGTTCATCGGCCTTGTGTCCCAGGCAAATGTTCGCATCGACCGTATCTACTCCCTGTTCCTGCAATTTGTAGGCTTTCATTTTATCCATCAGTCCGATTCCTCGTCCCTCTTGGTTGAGGTAGATGACCACCCCTTTTCCCTCCTTTTCAATGGTCTGCATGGCTCGGTGCAGCTGTTCCCCACATTCACAGCGCATCGATCCGAAGGTATCTCCGGTCATGCAGGAGGAGTGTACCCGTACGAGAAGGGGCTCTTCGGGTGACCACTCCCCTTTGATGAGGGCTACATGTTCCAGACCGTTGGAAATTTGTCGGAAAGGAATCAGGCGGAAGTGACCGTATACGGTGGGCATATCGACTTCTTCTCCTTTTTCGACCAGTGATTCCTGCCGTAGCCGGTAGGCGATAAGGTCCCGAATGGTAATGATTTTAATGCCGTATTGATGGGATTTCTCAAGAAGTTGCGGCATACGTGACATAGAGCCGTCTTCGTTCATGATTTCAATCAAGGCGGCAGCAGGGTATAATCCGGCGAGACGGGCCATATCCACGGCCGCTTCGGTGTGACCGGCCCGTTTGAGTACCCCTTTGTCCTGGGCATAGAGGGGGTTGATGTGTCCTGGACGGCCGAAAGTGTCGGGCGTGGAAGAGGGGTCGGCCAAGGCTTGGATAGTAGCGGCCCGGTCGTGTGCGGAGACTCCGGTGGAACATCCGTCGATTTTATCGATGGTGATGGTAAAGGGGGTTCCCAGCAAGGATGTGTTGTTCGTTACTTGTCGGTCGAGTCCCAGTTCAGAGCAGCGTTGTTGGGTGATGGGGGCACAGAGGACTCCCCGTCCCTCCCGGAGCATGAAATTGACTTTTTCGGGGGTGATTTTTTCGGCGGCGATGATGAAGTCGCCTTCATTTTCACGGTCCTCATCATCCACTACGATGATGAAATTCCCGGCCTTGAACTCTTCGATGGCCTCTTCGATGGTACTGAGTTTTGTTGTTGTGTCGGACATATCCTGTTTCCTTTCTTTCGGAAGAATTTTATTCGTTGTTTTTGCCCGCCTTTTCCGTTAGGAGTTGTCGGGTGATTTTCTTTATCTCTTGGTCGGTGCGGTTTATGGTCGCCAATTCGAGTCGGAGCTGCTTCTGTTCCCACCGGCCGATGAGGTAGACCGGCAGGGTGATGGGGAAGATCCACAGAATGACCCATCCGACGGTTTTACGACCGCACGGGTTGTAGAGCAACAGGTTGCGGAGTATGGGATAATCCATAAGTTTTGTGACAAGCAGTAGGGAGCGGCTGTTCTGGGCCCGTTCCACAAAGTCCTCCACCTCGTTGTGCAGCAGGCGTATGGCCTTGCGGTCGTATCCCCGTGTCCAATAGGCAAAAAACGATTGCGCTTTCTCCCCTAGCCGGCTTCTGAGCTCTCCGCAAGCCTGGTCGAGTCGGTCAATTAACTTATCCAGCTCTTCGGGGGTGGCTTCATCCATGATGACCTCTTTGTGAATTACATTCCGGGTCTCCGACTTCCCGACGATTTTGCGCAGGAAGTTGAGATAGGCATCTTTGTTGAACACGGCCGAGTCGTTTACCGCCTTGTAGGTGAGAAAAATGCCGAGGGCCAACAGAATTACCGAGCTAATCCACATGCCTTCTTCTACCGATACCCGTCCGTTGAGGGCCGATTTGTAGCCTATATTGTCGATGATGAAGTAACAGATATAGAGAAAAATGGAGATGACCACAGGCGTTCCCAATCCCCCCTTCCGGATGATCGCCCCCAAGGGCGCTCCGAGGAAGCAGAAGCTAAAGCAGGCGAAGGGCATGGTGAATTTCCTGTA
>JAJQIP010000099.1 GCA_021199145.1 Porphyromonadaceae bacterium
AGTGTTGATAATCATAGGAATAAACATTTAAATACATTATGAAAGAGAGAGAAGAGATACGTCTGAGGCTGCTGGAGATAGCGACGGTCCACAGCCGATACGCCAGTCGGTGGAAGAACGAGTGATTCATATGGAAGGAAAAAATAAAGGCATCATCCTGAAAAGCCTCTTTGCTTCGCATTATGATACCTTTCTAAACTTGTCGGGGTGACTGGATTCGAACCAGCGACCACACGCCCCCCAGACGTGTACTCTAACCGGACTGAGCTACGCCCCGTTTCTGTGAACAAAGGTAGCGCATTTATTTTTTCTCGCAAAAGATTTGCTCCTTTTTTCTTACAGACGCTCGTTAGATGCCGAAGAGATCTCGATAGAGGTCAAGAGCGATATTTATCTCCTCATGTGAAACAATTTGATTGATGGCTACTTTTCCAATGTCGGAAAGTAATGTGAAATTGATTTTGTCCGCTTCGTTTTTCTTATCGTGGGTCATGCGCTCATAAAGGTAATCATAGTCCTTGCAGGTAATAGGGAATACTCCATAATTCTGACGGACAAAAGCGGCATAAAGGCGGATTATATTAAGGGGAAATCCGAGGTAGCGATGGGAAAGGAGCAATTCCCCAACAATCCCCCACGCAACGGCATACCCGTGTTGTACAGGTTGATTGCGATGATGCGAAAAGGTCTCAAAAGCATGACCTATGGTATGTCCGAAATTGAGCGATTTGCGGATATTCGCTTCATAGGGGTCCTTTTCAACGATTTGCTGTTTCACCTGTATGGATTCTTTCAGGCAACTCAGCATATCGGTGTTGTCAGGGTGGCTTAGGTCAAGCGTAAAGAGTCGGTTGTAGATATCTGCGTCGCTGATAAGTCCGTGTTTCAGCATTTCGGCAAATCCCGATAAAAGATGTTCCCGGGAGAGGGTCTTGAAAAAAACGGCTGAAATAAGAACTATTTCCGCTGGAGCAAAGACCCCGATTTCATTTTTCAAATCGTTGAAGTTGATGCCGGTCTTTCCTCCGACAGCTGCATCGACAGCCCCCAATAGGGTGGTCGGGATATTGATGAAGCGAATCCCTCGCTTAAATGTGGCGGCGGCAAATCCCCCTAAGTCGGTCACCATGCCTCCACCGAGGTTTATGAGTATTGAATGACGGGTGGCACGACGACTACTTAATTCCTGCCATACCGAAGAAAGTGTTTCAAGAGTCTTGTAGGTATCATCGGGGCGGATATTGATATATTCGGCCGTGGTGAGAAGTTTGTTGTCAGCGAGAACAGGCAGACAATGCCGATGTGTATTTTCATCGGTCAATACGAACAACCGGTCGTAGGAATAGTCGGATAACACTTTTTCGAGGTCAGCGGCAATGTCTGCGGTAAAAAGAAGTCGTTGGGCCATACTATTTTAATGGGTTAATAGGGTGTACAATTCCTCAAAATGAGCGGAGAGGGAGAGCATGTCGGGCAACAGATAATCGGCTCCAGCTTCGATAAGCATATGGTTGGGTAAGGGTCCTGTATTGACAGCCACCGTAAAAATATGAGCGGCAACCCCTGCCTGTACCCCCAATGGGGCATTCTCCACCACGATGGCTTGCCATGGTTGTACAGAGGCTTTTTGTAATCCGATAAGATAGGGTTCGGGATGCGGTTTGCCATATTTTACATCGAAGGAGGTCACCATCGTCTGTGGGGTAAAAATACCCGGAAAGTCATGGGAAAGTTTGGAAAGCAGCGTACGTTGTCCCGATCCGGTAACTAACACGGGCAATAAGCCGAGCGATTTGACCTGTTGTAGAAAGTCAAAAGAGCCGGGCATTACCGCTGCAGCACCTTTGCGTTCAAAAAATTCACATTTTCGGGTATAGATTTGCTTTTTCTCTTCTTCAGTGGCATCCCGGCCATAGGCTCTATTGAAAATCAAATCGATAGTCGATGCTCCTGTACGTCCTTCGTATAGGAAAAATTCCTCTAAGGTACAGGCAATCCCCTGTGAAGAGACCGCTTTATACCATGCTTCGGCATGGTAGGGCATAGAGTTATAGAGAACGCCATCCATGTCGATGAGTACGGCTTTCGGGTCAAGATGGGAGAACCCTGTTTTTTGCAAATAAGCGGATGTAATTTCGTTCATAACCGGTAAAACGATTGACAAAAATATAAACTATTTGGCAGTTGTGAAGGAAACTTGGAAAGGAAAAAGGGAAATTTTTCTTTACATTTGTCTATCGGTTTGCCCTAAAACTCTTTTATGTATCAGTTCGCTGACGTTATATTACCGCTTCCGCTTACAAAGTACTTTACTTACCGTATCCCTACGAAGTGGCAGGAGAGCCTTGTGGTAGGAAGTCGTGTAATCGTTCCGTTCGGGTACAAGCATTTTTATACGGCAATTGTGGCACATCTGCACAATGAAGTTCCTTCAGCGTATGAAGTAAAAGAGATTTTGACATTGCTTGACAACTATCCTATATTGCGGCCCCTTCAACTGCGCTTTTGGGAGTGGATGGCCGACTATTATCTTTGTTCCGTCGGTGATGTTTTCAAAGCTGCAGTGCCTACAGGCTTGAAGATTGAAAGTGAAACACAAATAGCTGCTGTCCCCGATTTCATCGAAAAAAATGATGCTCCCCTCAAAGAGCGGGAGGCCATATTATGGGATATTCTGAGTCGCTATACGAAGATGAGTGTGCAGGAACTCGAAAGGGAGAGTGGATTACGGAACATATTACCTTTTGTCCGTTCTCTTATGGAGCAAAATGCGGTCGTCGTTTCGGAGGAGCTTCGCTACAAATATCGTCCTCGCACGGAAAATTATGTGCGGTTGTCGCATATTGCTGTCGGAGAGCAGGAGAAAGTCCAGGAGCTTTGTGAAAAACTCAAACCGGCCAAAAAGCAACTTCAGTTGCTGCGGTGTTATCTCGAGTTGTCGGGATTCATGCAGGAGCCTGTTCTTCGTGAAGTCTCCCGTAGGGAGCTTCTTGAGCAGGCCGGACTCTCCCCACAGATTTTGGGGGTATTGATGGCGAAAGGTGTTTTTGAAAATTATACGAAAGAGGTGAGCCGTTTTTCGGCAGACCTTTCCACTCCCCTTCCCCCTCATCCGTTTTCTGTTGTACAACAAAAGACGTATGATGCTATTCTTAACCGTTTCGCCGAAAAAGAGGTCGTATTGTTGCATGGGGTTACCTCGAGCGGAAAGACGGAGATTTATATTCATCTTATTGAAGCGGTGTTGAAGAAGGGAGAGCAGGTACTTTACCTTGTCCCTGAAATAGCTTTGACGGCTCAACTTGCTGCCAGATTACAACGAGTATTCGGTAACAGATTGGTTGTCTATCACTCCAGGTTCACAGACAGTGAACGGGTAGAGATATGGAATAAATTATTGCATGATACCGCTCCTCAGATTGTGCTTGGGGTACGTTCGTCCGTGTTTTTGCCTTTTTGTAATTTGGGTTTGGTCATTGTGGATGAGGAACATGAGGGGAGTTACAAGCAACAAGAGCCTGCACCCCGTTATCACGCTCGCAATGCTGCTATTGTCTTGGCTTCGATGCATGGGGCAAAAACCTTGTTGGGAACAGCGACACCGGCTATTGAAAGTTACTACAACGCCATGTCTGGGAAATATGGCTTGGTAGAGTTGCCGACCCGATATGAAGACATCTCCTTGCCTCAGATTCTTCCGGTTGATATGGGAGATTTGCGACGTAAGCGACGTGTCTCTTATGAAAGTAATCTTTCCCCTCAATTAAAGTTGGCGTGTGAAAAGGCCTTAAAGGAGAATAAGCAGGTAATCCTTTTTCAAAACCGGCGTGGTTTTGCTCCGATGGTAGAGTGTCGCTTGTGCGCTTGGACCCCTCGTTGCCCCCAATGTGATGTGAGCCTTACCTATCACAAACATTCTCATTTGCTTATGTGCCATTATTGCGGACACATAGAAAATCTTCCTGTTTGTTGTCCTGCTTGTGGAAATGAAAGCATTACCATACGTGGCTTTGGTACTGAGCGTGTTGAGGAGGAGGTAAAGCAGGTTTTCCCGGACTATTCGGTCGTTCGTATGGATTTTGATTCAACCCGCAACCGCAGGGCCTATGAACAGATTATATCCGATTTTGAGCAGCAAAAGAGCCGGATTCTTGTCGGGACACAAATGGTTACCAAAGGGCTGGATTTCGACCATGTAAGCGTTGTCGGCATATTAAATGCGGATACGTTGCTCAACTACCCTGATTTTCGTGCCCATGAACGAGCTTTCCAGATGATGGAGCAGGTTGCGGGACGTGCGGGACGAAAGAATCAGCAGGGAATAGTCATTTTACAGACGGCACAACCGCAACATCCAGTCATTGGGCAGGTCATGCGGCACGATTATGCGGCCATGTATGCCTCACAAATTACCGAGCGGCAACAATTCAACTATCCTCCCTTTACTCGGCTTATCTATATCTATCTGAAACATCGTGATGAACCGTTTCTTGACCAGGCGGCGCAGGACTATGTGCAGCGGTTATACCCTGTTTTCGGGCAGAGGGTTTCTATGCCTCACACACCCCCTGTGGCGAGGATACAGATGTTGTATATCCGTCGTATCATGATAAAGGTCGAACGGGCCGCCTCCTTAAAAAAGGTTCGGGAGGCTTTACGCCAAGTCCAGGAAAATATACTCAGCGATGTCCGTTTCCGCTCGCTTATGGTCTATTACGATGTAGACCCGCTATAAATTCTTCTTGAAATATTTCCCTATAAAGGGCAGTTCTGCCAGTGGAATGTCCCGCCGCACAGCATAAACGATAAAAATCAACAATAGTGCTGTCCGGAACAGCAACGTTTCAACGACAGGCCAGACAGGAACAGCCATCGCTACGATGTAAAGTATTATGGCAATCAATACATATTGTAACGCCGCTTTCCAGCGATAGGGAATCGGGTAGTATTTTTCCCCCAGACAGTAGGAGACCGCCATCATGGAGAAATAGCAGCAGAAAGCCGCCCAAGCGCAGGCTGTATAGCCATAGCGGGGGACAAACAGAATGTTGATAAGAAGTGTTATTATCAGGCCAAAAACGGAAAAGATTGTCCCCCAATAGGTACGGTCCGTCAATTTATACCATAAGGAAAGGTTGAAGAAAATGCCGAAGAAGAATTCTCCTGCCATCACAATGGGTACAATGGATAGACCGGAAAAATAGCGTGGGGAGATAAAATATTTTAGTACGGGTAAATAGAACATTACCCCCAAGAAAATCAGAAGGCCGAATATGATAAAATAATGCATGGCATCCACATAGGCTTTTTGACTTTCTTCTCCTCGACTGCGGCTTTTGGCAAAAATAAAGGGTTCGTATGCGAAACGGAATGCCTGTATGAACATGACCATCACGATGGCAATCTTGTAGTTTGCCCCGTAAACCCCTAATTCAGCCATTGCCCGATTGGTATCGGTCACCAATAGCGGGTAGATGATTTTGTCTATTGTCTGATTCATGATACCCGCCAATCCCATGATGAGTAATGGAAAAGAGTAGACAATCATGTTCCGCCATATTTCTACATTGAAGCGGTAGTGTACTTTCACGATTTCAGGGGCGAGAACTAGCAACGTTACTGCGGATGCCACCAGATTGGACAAGAAAATGTACCCTACGCCAAAATCAGGACGATAGAAACTGGCAATCCATCCCGGGTGTGACGTGTGTAGGATGGGACATAGTATGATGAAAAAGATGTTCAGCCCGATATTGAGGAAGATGGACAACAATTTTATTCCGGCAAAGCGAAAAGGCCTTTGTTTGTATCGCAGATAAGCAAAAGGCATAGCCGTAAACGCATCAATCGCCAGTGTGACGGCCAACATCATCACATAGCGTGGGTCTCCTGAAGAACCCAGTACCGAAGAGATGGGGTCGAGGAATAGCCCTACAACCAAAATGAAAATGACGGAAGTGCAGGCCAACGAGATGAGTCCTGTCGAATAGACCTGCATGGAATCTTTGTATTTTTCATGGTTAATAAAGCGGAAAAAGCCAGTCTCTAAGCCGTAGGTCAGAATAATGAGTAGCACGGCTACCAAGGAGTAAAGGTACGTTACCACCCCATATTCAGCTTGTGTGAAAACATGAGTATAGAGGGGAACAAGACACCAATTGAGAAAACGGCCCACGATACTGCTCAGTCCGTAAACGGCCGTATCTTTTGCCAGACTCTTCATCCCCGACATACTCTTCTCTCTCCTCTGCTATATATTTGTTTGTTCAGAATAGCAAATCCTGGTCAATACGATTCCTTCCCAAATGGGTATAGGCCAAATCGGTCACTTCCCGTCCTCTCGGTGTGCGTTTGATGAATCCTTCTTTAATCAGATAAGGTTCATATACCTCTTCCAGAGTACCCGGGTCCTCTCCCAATGCCGTCGCAATGGTCGAAAGTCCTACCGGACCTCCTTTGAATTTGTCGATAATCGTTTCCAATATCTTATTATCGATTTCGTCAAGTCCGTATTGGTCGATATTCAAGGCTTCGAGAGCTATTCGGGCGATTTCCAGGGTGATGCGTCCCTCCCCTTTCACTTGGGCGAAGTCACGTACCCTTCGCAGAAGGGCGTTGGCAATACGGGGAGTACCCCGACTACGCATGGCAATCTCTGCTGTGGCTTCAGTGGTGCAAGGAACTTTCAAGATTGAGGCCGACCGTTGGACGATGCGGCTCAACACCTTGTGGTCATAATATTCCAAATGGCAGTTAATGCCGAAACGGGCACGTAACGGACTTGTCAATAATCCGCTACGGGTTGTGGCGCCTATAAGGGTAAAGGGATTCAGGTCAAGTTGTATTGACCGGGCACTGGGGCCTTTATCAATCATGATATCGATGCGGAAATCCTCCATTGCCGAATAGAGATATTCCTCTACTATTGGGCTAAGGCGGTGTATTTCGTCGATGAAAAGGACATCATTAGGCTCGATAGAGGTGAGAATACCCGCTAAATCACCTGGCTTGTCAAGTACTGGTCCGGAGGTGATTTTAAATCCGACTCCCAATTCATTTGCGATGATATTGGAGAGGGTTGTTTTTCCTAAACCGGGAGGGCCATGTAGTAGAACATGGTCGAGAGATTCCCCCCGCATTTTGGCAGCCTCGACAAAAACACGCAGATTTTCGATAATTTTTTCTTGCCCGCAGAAATCTTCAAAAGCCAAGGGACGCAGGGCTTTTTCAAACTCCTGCTCTTTTTCGTAACGTTGTTTTCTAATATCGAAATCTTCCATGAATTTGTCGTCTGTTCGGATAATTGTTCCGGCAAATTTTTTCTATTGGGGTCGGCTGTTATTTTAATAGTAGATTTGTGGTAGTCTTGTGTGGCGTGGCCAAATGTTCGGTTGTTTTTTCGCCAAAAGTCAAGGGCTGTTTCTATATGGATTTTATATGCAGACAAATTTACGGATATGGTGTGAATTTGTCAATCTTTGAGAAAAATTTTTCAGCATGCCTCTCTTTTTGAGGAATATCACCGAGAAAATTTATCTTTGTACTGTTGAATTTTTCCTGCCATATATTTCGATGGAGAAGACAACGATAGTTATTGACGATAAAATTCCTTTTATCCGAGGCGTTCTTGAACCGTATGCTTCGGTGTGTTATCTTCCCCCACGGGAAATCACCCGTGAGGCCGTTCGTGATGCCGACATTTTGCTTATCCGTACCCGTACCCGTTGTTGTGCAGATCTTCTTGAAGGGAGTCGTTGCCGTTTTATCGGGACGGCTACTATCGGGTATGACCATATCGACACCGAATATTGTCGCAGTCGGGGTATCGAATGGGTAAATGCTCCTGGCTGCAATGCTGTTTCTGTGGCACAATATATTCTCGCTTGCCTTTTGAGACACACCGAAAGGTCGGGAGTCTCTCTGTCCGGAAAATGTATGGGGATTGTCGGGGTCGGTCATGTCGGTCGCCAAGTGGAGACCTATTGCCGGAGGTTAGGTATGCAGGTATTGTTGAACGATCCTCCACGGGCCGAAAAAGAGGGAGCGGAACCGTTTGTCTCTTTGGAGAAGATTGCCCGGGAATGTGACTACATCTCTTTTCATACGCCTTTGACCTATACCGGACCGTATCCTACATATCATTTGGCCGATTTCCGGTTTTTTGAGCGGTTGCAACGTCAGCCGGTGATTCTCAATGCCGCAAGGGGCGGTATTGTGGATGAGGCTGCTCTCTTAGAGGCATACTTTGCGCATAAGGTCAGCGATATGGTTATCGATTGTTGGGAGACCGAACCGAATCCTCTACCCGATTTACTACGGAATGCCTTTATTGCCACGCCTCATATTGCCGGTTATTCTGTCGAGGGAAAGGCCAACGCTACCCGGACTATGCTTGCGGCTGTTGCGGCTCGCCTTTCTATCGACCCTAATCGTGTTACTGTCTCTCCGCCTCCGCCCGTACATCCGGCCATTACTGTTTCGGAATTAAAGAAGGCTTTGCCTCAAGCGGTATTGAAGGTATATGACCCGGCAAATGACACTTCTGTCTTGAAGAATGCTCCCGATGCCTTTGAGCAGTTGCGTAGTCACTACCCTCTCCGGAGGGAATTCAGCGCATATTCCGTGGCCCCTGCAGCTGTGGCACAAAAACTCCAGGTCTGGGGATTTGCGCCTGTTTTGGATTCTGTCTTATAAGAGCAAACAAGCTTTTTTCCAAAATTCGGAGAAATTTTTGAAAGGATTAATTCTGCCATTTATTGCACAAATCGAGACAAAATGTGCAATAATGTGTAACTTTCTGCCTAAAATATTTTTTTTTTGGATAGAAAATTGTTTCTTTGCCACGCAAAACAAAAGCGAGAAACATATTTATTAACTAAAATTTACAAAAATCATGTCTGAAATTGCGTCAAAAATTAAAGCTATTATTGTTGACAAATTGGGTGTAGAAG
>JAJQIP010000166.1 GCA_021199145.1 Porphyromonadaceae bacterium
AATTTCCCCGTAGTGACCAACAACTATATTTACAGTCAATTTGCGCAGCCTATACCCAATATGCCGAGGAGTTATGAAAAATCCTCTTGTAGTGTCTCTCCCCGAAATCGATTCGACAAATGCTGAGATGCATCGCCGCATGTCGCTTGTACCGGATTTGCCGCATGGAACGACCGTTGTGGCGGAGTATCAAACCGCCGGTCGGGGCCAACAGGGGAACCGATGGGAGTCCCAAGCCGGTATGAACCTGACCTTCACGCTGTTGTTGCGTCCCCGCTACATAACAGCGGCGCAGTCGTTTATCCTCTCCCAACTTGTCTCCCTCTCGATAGTCGAGGTGTTGAGCCGTTATCTTCCGGGAACGGTGATAAAGTGGCCGAATGATATCTATTACGGGGATAGCAAATTGGCCGGAATCCTTATCGAGAATCGTCTGCAAGGGGAGACATTGGACTCTTCGATTGTGGGAATCGGGTTAAATATCAACCAACTGAGTTTTTCCACCTCTCTGCCAAATCCTGTTTCGCTATCTCAAATCATAGAGCATTCCGTCGATAGGGAGGAGTTGTTGTCATTGCTTGTCGAGACCATATCCCGCACCGTGGCGGACTATATCCCCGCTGATGAAGCGGCGGTCGCTGACCGTTATCGGGCATCGCTCTATCGGGGGAAAGGCTTCTATCCCTATTTTGACCTCCTTGCCCGGGAACCGATTCGGGCGGAAATTGCGGGAGTCGATTCCTCGGGGACTCTGTCGTTGCGTACAGAGAGTGGGGAGATACGCCGTTATCTTTTCAAAGAGGTTCAGTATTGCCTCTGAATTTCGGGAAAATGTCCCTTGGGGGAACAGAGGCCCTGCTTCAGAAATATTCCAGGTTCGGACATAGAAAATGGGTGAGAGGTGTTTGAATCTTCGTTTTTATGTTTATATTTGCAATATAGAGTAAAGAAAAAATATCCGCCATGGTAGGACAATATAAACGAATTCTTTTGAAACTCAGCGGCGAGAGCCTTATGGGTAAGAAACAGTACGGTATCGATGAGGTGCGTCTGCAAGCATATGCGGAGCAGATAAAGGAGGTCGCCGATATGGGCATTGAGATTGCCATTGTCATAGGCGGCGGGAACATTTTCCGAGGATTGAGCGGAACTTCGCAGGGATTTGACCGAGTAAAAGGTGACCAGATGGGTATGTTGGCGACCATCATCAACAGTCTGGCGTTGAATTCGGCTTTCGACACGCTCGGACAGCCGTCGCGGGTCTATACGGCAACAGCCATGCATCCGATAGGAGAACATTATAGCCCTGCCCGAGCTATTGAATCGCTTCGAAAAGGAGAGATAGCCATTATTTCGGGCGGAACGGGCAATCCCTTTTTTACCACCGATACCGCTTCGGCCTTGCGGGGCGTTGAAGTGGGTGCCGATGTCATGCTCAAAGGCACACGTGTGGATGGAGTTTACACGGCCGACCCGGAGAAAGATCCGACAGCGACAAAATTCGACAAAATTTCTTACGATGAGGTGTATACCCGTGGCTTGAAGGTCATGGACCTTACCGCCACGACCCTTTGCAAGGAGAATCATCTGCCGATTATCGTATTTGACATGGATACGGCAGGGAATCTGAAAAAGGTGGTAACGGGCGAGAATGTCGGCACGTTGGTCTATTGACTTATTGATGCGAAACCAATCTTATTTCATATACCATGATTGATATAAAAACTTACGTGAAGGATGCTGAGGAAAAGATGGAGATGAGTCTCTCTTTTCTCGATGATGCTTTGGCTTCGATACGGGCGGGAAAAGCCAATCCCCGTCTGCTCGACCAGATACGGATTAACTATTATGGCAGTGTCGTTCCCCTCAACAATGTGGCCACTATCTCCACACCGGATGCCAGGACAATATCCATACAACCGTGGGAAAAGAGCCTTAGCAAAGAGATAGAAAAGACCTTGCAAAATTCTGAAATCGGCATTACGCCTGAAAATAACGGGGAAGTTATCCTTCTGCGTATTCCACCCCTTACGGAGGAGCGTCGTAAAATGTTGGTAAAACAGGCCAAACAGGAGGCAGAGAACGCTAAAATGAGTGTACGCAACGCCCGTCGGGATTCCATCGACGGCCTGAAAAAGGCCATCAAGGAGGGTTTGCCCGAGGATATGGAAAAGGACGGGGAGGCGGAAGTGCAGAAGGTGCATGACCGTTATATCAAGAAGATTGATGATATTTTTGCGGCCAAGGAGAAAGAAATCCTTACCGTATAGAGAGAAGACGGGAAGGAGTGCCTGAGAAGGAGATGCGGCACGGGTTGGTCATAAAAAACACAGGAAGTTGGTATCAGGTGAAAACTGATGACGGTACCTTCATCGAATGTAAAATCAAGGGAAACTTCAGGTTAAAGGGAATCCGCACGACCAATCCTGTGGCGGTCGGTGATAGGGTGAATATTGAGGAGAACAGCGAAGGAACAGCCTTTATCGTCTCTATTGATTCTCGGGAAAATTACATTATCCGCAAGGCTTCCAATCTTTCGAAAGAGGCGCATATCTTGGCGGCCAATATTGACCAAGCCCTATTGCTGGTCACGGTGAATTACCCGCAAACCAACCTTATTTTCATTGACCGGTTTCTCGCTACGGCGGAAGCCTATCGTGTCCCTGTGCGGTTGGTGTTCAACAAGACCGATCTTTACGATGCAGGTGACAAGGAACTATTGCGGGGACTTATCAATCTCTATGATTATATCGGATACCCCTGTTCCCCTGTATCGGCAGTTACCGGGGAGGGGATGGAGCGTTTACGGGAAGAGTTGAGGTGTAAGGTGTCGTTGCTTGCCGGAAATTCGGGTGTAGGAAAATCGTCGCTTATCAACTTTTTCCTACCCGAACTTCATTTAAGGACGGGGAACATTTCGCATCTATACCATAAGGGGATGCATACGACGACATTCTCCGAGATGTATCCCTTACCGGAAGGGGGATACCTCATCGATACCCCGGGAGTTAAGGGATTCGGCACCATCGATTTCGCTCCGGAGGAGGTGTCGCACTTTTTCCCGGAGATTTTCAAATTTTCCCGGGAATGCCGTTTCGGAAACTGCACCCATCGCCACGAGCCGGGGTGTGCCGTATTACAGGCTTTGGAAGAGCATCGTATCAGTGAGTCACGCTATGCGAGCTATTTGAGTATTATGAGCGACAGCACTGCCGGTAAATACCGTTTGGGTGATTAATAATGTATAAGCGATGAAACAATATCTTGACCTTTTGAAGCGGGTTCTCGATGAGGGTGTCGAGAAGTCCGACCGTACCGGTACCGGTACAATCAGTATTTTCGGACATCAGATGCGCTTTAATCTGGAGGAGGGGTTCCCTCTGCTTACGACAAAGAAACTGCATTTGAAATCGATTATATATGAGTTGTTGTGGTTTCTCAAGGGAGATACCAATGTGAAATATCTGCAGGAGAACGGTGTCCGTATATGGAATGAATGGGCCGATGCCGACGGAGATTTGGGACATATTTATGGATATCAGTGGCGGTCGTGGCCCGATTACGACGGAGGATATATCGACCAGATTTCCGAAGCGGTAGAGACGATAAAACATAATCCCTCTTCCCGGCGCATTATTGTCAGTGAGTGGAATGTGGCTGACCTCAAGAGGATGAATCTGCCTCCTTGCCATGCTTTTTTTCAATTTTATGTGGCCAACGGACGGCTCAGTCTGCAACTTTATCAGCGGAGTGCCGATATTTTTCTGGGGGTTCCGTTCAACATCGCCTCTTATGCCCTGCTGCTCATGATGATGGCGCAAGTTACCGGGTTGAAGGCGGGAGATTTTGTGCATACACTTGGAGATGCCCATATATACCTGAATCATCTCGACCAGGTGCATTTGCAGTTGAGCCGAGAGCCACGGCCGTTGCCGCAGATGATTCTCGACCCTAATGTGAAGTCCATTTTCGATTTCACCTACGACAGTTTCACGCTTACGGGGTATGACCCGCATCCCCATATCAAGGGCGTTGTCGCCGTGTAATCTTGCTAATATGAAAAATCTCTCCCTTATAGCTGCCGTAGCCTCCAACGGGGCCATCGGTAAAGATAACGGTTTGTTGTGCCATCTTCCTCAGGATTTGAAGCACTTCAAGAGCTTGACCGTAGGTCATACGGTCATTATGGGGCGGCGAACGTTCGAGTCGTTGCCGGGTGGCCCTCTGCCCAAGCGACGTAATGTGGTGCTCTCGTCCCATCCCGAATCGTTGCCGACTTCGGTCTCGGCTTTTTCCTCATGGTCGGAGGTGTTGTCGGCCTTTGCCGGGGAGGAGGAACTCTTTGTGATAGGAGGGGCTACCCTTTATAATTTGGCGATTGCTGATGCACAACGGTTATATATCACTGAAATACATCATGAATTTAGGGATGCCGATACGTTTTTCCCTGCTATAGATTCTTCACTTTGGAGGGAAATCGAACGGGAAGATTTTCCCTCGGATGAGAGACATGCCTATCCCTATTCGTTTGTCACGTATGAGCGTTGCTGATAGGAAATTATAGAAAAATAAAAAAGAGGCGCTGTGAAAGCGTCTCTTTTTTTATGAATAAACTTAAGGGTTATCCTTATTTCTTTTCGGCATGGAATACTTTCAGCCCGTTTTTCAAGAATTGCAGATAGGCGGGAACATCCTCTTTGTAAGAGTAGGAGGGACCTACCGGATCGCCATTCGTATCAAGCAGGATATAGAACGGTTGGGCATTCGCTCCGAATTTGTGCCGTTGCAGGTAACTCCACCGGTCACCTACCGTATACAAGGTACGGGTTTTTCCGTACTCTTCAATCTTTACGGGTTCGGAAAGAGATTCCTTATCGTCCACCATGAGGGAGATGAGCACATAGTCGTTTTCGATGATATCTTTTACGGCAGGGTCAGTCCATACAGCAGCCTCCATCTTCCGACAATTCACGCAACCATATCCTGAAAAGTCAATCAGGACAGGTTTGTTTACTTTGCGGGCATAGGCCATACCTTCGTCATAGTCTAAAAACGCAGCATGAACCTCATCTTTGTACAGGTTGAAATCCTGGGTCGACAACGGGGGCGCAAAAGCACTGATGGCTTTGAGCGGAGCTCCCCAAAGGCCCGGTACCATATAGAGGGCGAAGGCCAATGAAATCATCGCCAGGAAAAGACGGGGTACGGAGAGGCTTTGTGTCTCGCTATCGTGTGAGAAACGTAATTTTCCCAACAAATAGATTCCCAACAGGGCGAAGATGATAATCCATAGGGCGACAAATGTCTCTCGATCGAGGATGTGCCACCCATAGGCCAAATCAGCTACAGAGAGGAATTTGAGGGCAAACGCCAATTCGAGGAAGGCCAGGACTATCTTTACAGAATTGAGCCAACCTCCCGAACGAGGCAAGGACTGCAGCATCGAGGGGAAGATGGCAAATACGGCAAAGGGAATGGCCAGTGCCAATGCAAAGCCGAACATGCCGACAGCCGGACCGATGGCCATGCCCATGGAAGCAGCCTGTACCAACAGTGTCCCGATGATAGGACCGGTGCAGGAGAATGAAACCAGAGCCAAGGTAAATGCCATAAAGAAGATACTCAACAAACCGCTTGTCGAGTCGGCCTTACTGTCCAATTTGGTCGTCCAAGAGGCTGGGAGAGTCAGTTCGAAGGCTCCGAAGAAAGAGACGGCAAATACCACCAACAAGGCAAAGAAGAGAATGTTGAATATGGCGTTAGTCGCCAGACTGTTCAAGGCACTTGCCCCGAAAATCGCCGTGATGAGCAATCCCAATCCTACATAGATAACGATAATGGCCAGACCGTAAATGATGGCATCCCGTATGGAACGGCCCCGGTTGTTGGAGCGTTTCAAGAAGAAGCTGACCGTCATAGGTATCATCGGCCATACGCAGGGGGTAAGCAGAGCCAATAGACCTCCTATGAATCCCGAAAAGAAGAGGAACCACAGCGAGGTATCGCTGGCCGCAACCGTTTCACCCCGAGCCTGTAACTTGTCAATGACGGGAGTCCACAAATCAATTTCGGCCGTCGGTTCCGTTACCGTCTCATTGGGTACAACCGATTCAACCTGTTCGGGAATGACCGGTTTTGTTTCCGTCTGTTCCGGGACTTGTTCTACAGGGGGGACAACGGCATTATTTTTTTTTTCGGCCGGTTGTTGGGAAACCGTCTCTTTGGGGGTTGTCTCTTTAGCGGCAGGTGTCGCGACAGCCGCTAAATCGGCGGCAGACAATCCCTCTCCGGTAAATTCAAATTCTTCGTTAGTCGGGGGGAGGCAGGACTGGTCGTTGCAGCACATATAGCGCAAATACCCTTTTACCGTAAAGGTCTCTCCTGTTATTTTGATGCGTTGTACGAAAGTAACCTCCTTTTCATACCAGTTCAGCTCCATGTCGAATGTCTCATCGTATTTGGTGATTAACTCCGACGGGGAGGTAACTTCTCCTGACAGTTCGGCTCCTTCGACTGTAGTGAAGGTAAAAGAGGTGGGGTTAGGACCGTCTTCGGGAATATGCAGGCCATAGACATGCCAATGGTCATCGATTTGGGCGGTGAATTGCAACTCTTTTTCTGTTTTTGATACATCGGTCATTGAGAATTTCCAATGTACCGGATCTTGCATTTGC
The DNA here is from genome assembly GCA_021199145.1 of Porphyromonadaceae bacterium. GTDB lineage: Bacteria > Bacteroidota > Bacteroidia > Bacteroidales > UBA11471 > Caccoplasma. The sequence continues at coordinate 6,675 of JAJQIP010000166.1, forward strand.
GCTTTACCTGTCCCAAAAGCACATAGTAAGGTTAATAGGATAATGAGGTTTTTCATTGTTTGTTAGGTTATTTCTGTTTATAGCTCCTGACCGGAGGCGAAGATTTAAAATTTCACCCCAAAGGTAAGGATTATGTTGTTATTCTTCGTTATTAAACGAGCACTTTCCGACCCCGGAATTTTTTGTTCAGGAATCGCCGAATAAGCCATCACCTCTTGGCTGACCCTGGAATGTTGATAGGCCAAATCCACAAATATGTGCCGGATGTGATACCCTAATCCGCCGGAGTAGATATTTTTGGTCCGTCCTAAAGCATAATTGGTCACGGTACCGGCTGTGGGGACATACTCATCGTTGTCGAGCCACTCTTTAGAAACGGGTGACGAGGCAAACGAATAACCTAACCGGGCACTCCAGTTGGAGGTGATACGGTATTCGGCTCCCACCCGTACGGTATGGTTATTTTTCAGGTATGTGCTTATATCGTCATTATCTTCGGCATAGGTCTGTTCATACCCGTCCACATCACGAAGGTTCATGGAGGAGTAGGCAGTGAATTCATAGTCGGCACTGACGATAGCTTTGTAGCCGATGGTATATGAGGTACCTACCATGAATTTCAGCGGTGTCCGCAAGGAAAAATGAGCCCTTGATACCGGTGTGGAGCTGTAGGAATAATCAGATTTTGAACCACTTTGGGTGTAGACATAATCATTGAGGATGTCTCCATAAGCAACACGACGTATGGAATAGTAGGTAGGGGTGTGTATTGCCGCCCCTATGCGCCAGAAGTCGGTCAGATAGACAATAAGACCGGCTTTGAAATTGGCTCCTGTCCCGTCGAATGTCAAGTTGTTATAGAGGGAGTAGTCCGACTGGATAATGGGATAGAGAGAAGTGCCGCTTTCCAATTCACCTTGAGTTCCTGTAAGTGATTCCCCATATTCCGCTTCCATGTCGTAATGCAGGTCGATAATTCCTACTCCGATACCGAAAAAGACACGGTTGGCGATATTGCCGCCAAAGTTGAAGGTGTATTCGTTGTTGTACCCGCTTTCCCGTACATCGAGATATGCGTTGCCCGAAGTCGAGCCATTGGTATATAGCCCTTCATATCCTCCGTTGCTGTATTTGGTCAGGAAGTTATCGTAAGCCAAAATATCGAGCCATTGCGCCCCGTTGTTGTAGGCATCATTCGCTACCAAAAGATCGTTCGGATTTTCAGTGCACAATCCAGCAATGGCATTGCTTAAGGAGCCGTTGAGTGAGGCGTAATTTACGTGGTAATTCCGGGAGAAGCTTTTACGGCTGTTGTAGGCGGCTCCGATGTTGATATTTTCAAGCGGCAGGTCCTTGAACTGGAACGTCCCTACGAAGCCCAGATTATCGAAATGAACACGGGTCTTGTTACTAGCGGAATTGCCCGGCAGGTTGTTCACCTGTGTCGATTGTGGCGCAAGGGTCAAGGTGGTCACTACTTCGTTTGAACTGTATACCCCTATACCAGCAGGGTTTTGCGACAGACTGCTGATATCTCCCCCTAAAGAGGTAAACGCTCCGCCCATACTGACAAAACGAGCGGAACCTACCAAATCGTTGTCGGTTAATTGCAAGGCCTCTACGGCCGATTGCGCCCGCAAATCGGTTATACAAGCAACGACCAAAAGTAGAAGAGCTACTATTTTTATCTTTTTCTCCATAATCCCTTTCACTAGGTAAAGATTCCGTTATCTCCGGCTGTGGCTACCGCCACCGCCTCCACCACCCATACTGCCACGACTGGAACCTCCCATACTTCCTCCCATACTGCTCCGACTGGAATTCCCTCCCATACTGCTTCGTGAGGATCCCATGTTGCTCTGTGAGGAACCTATGTTATTGTTGCTCCGGGTTGAGGTGGTGTTGGGCGTATAGGTCTGACGGGTTGTCGTTTGTCCTTGAGACGAACGGGAAGTGTTTGTACCGCTTGTGCTGTAATTTCTTGTAGCCGTCGTTTGCCTGTTCCCTACATTCGAAGAGCGTGTCGCTGTTCCACTTTGAGTGGGGCGACGGGAGGTGTATCCGCCCGGGCTATAGTTGCCTCGGTTTTGTGTCCCGTTGGGTCGACCGCCATAGTTGGGCACATTGTGCCAACCGCCTCCATGACCGCCATAGTGGGGGTAGTAGGCGTAGTGGGGATAACTCCAACCCCAATTCCATCCCCAGCCCCAATAGGGGGAACTCCAGCCGAAGTAGGCACCCCAACCCCAATAGGGCG
>JAJQIP010000051.1 GCA_021199145.1 Porphyromonadaceae bacterium
GTGTAGAAGAATCGGAAGTGACCAATGAGGCCAGTTTTACTAACGATTTGGGAGCTGATTCTCTGGATACGGTTGAGTTGATTATGGAATTTGAGAAGGAATTTAACGTTACAATTTCTGACGACCAAGCCGAAAAAATCACAACTGTCGGTGATGCCATAGCTTATATCGAAGCTAACGCAACGAAGTAAGAAATACGCTCTTAAATTTTATGGAATTAAAAAGAGTTGTAGTAACAGGCCTTGGAACAGTTACTCCATTGGGAATTGGTGTCGAAGAGACATGGAATTCGTTGATAAATGGAGTCAGTGGTGCAGGGCCTATTACTCTTTTTGATGCATCTCTCTTCAAAACGCATTTTGCTTGTGAGGTGAAGGGGTTTGACCCTTTGAACTATATTGAGAAAAAAGAGGTACGCAAGTTCGACCGCTATTCGCAACTTGCCGTGGCTTCGGCAAAAGAGGCTATTGAAGACTCGGGCATCGATTTAGAGAAAGCGGACAAAAACAATATAGGGGTCATTTATACCTCAGGGATTGGCGGCATTCGCACCTTTGAAGAGGAGATGTGTGCGTATGAAGTCGAAAAAGGGCCGAGATTCAATCCTTTTTTCATCCCTAAAATGATTGCTGATATTGCGGCAGGCCACATTTCCATGATTTATGGATTCCATGGTCCCAATTATGCTACGGTGTCGGCATGCGCCTCTTCGACCCATGCGCTTATTGATGCGTTTAACTGCGTACGTTTAGGAATGGCAGATATCATCCTTTCGGGAGGCGCCGAGGCTCCTGTCTCGATTGCCGGGGTGGGCGGATTTAATGCTATGCACGCCCTTTCGACACGGAATGATGACCCTGTTCATGCCAGCCGGCCTTTCAGCGCTAGTCGTGACGGTTTTGTTATGGGTGAAGGTGCCTCTTGTCTTGTTCTCGAAGAGTTGGAACACGCATTGTCTCGTGGAGCCAAAATTTATGCGGAAGTTATAGGTTGTGGTATGTCGGCCGATGCTTATCATCTCACGGCCACTCATCCTGAGGGATTGGGAGCGATGCTCGTCATGAGAAATGCTCTCCGCAGTGCGGGAATCAAGCCCGAAGATATTGATTATATCAATGTGCATGGAACTTCGACCTCTGTGGGAGATATTTCGGAGGTGAAGGCCATCAAAGAGGTTTTCGGAGATCACGCCTATCGTCTTAATATCAGTTCGACCAAATCGATGACGGGTCATCTATTGGGTGCGGCAGGTGCGACGGAGGCATTGATTTGTGTGAAATCAATCATGGACGATATTGTTCCTCCGACCATCAATTTTACCGAAGGGGATGAAGATCCTGAAATTGACTATAAGCTCAATTTTACATTCAACAAAGCCCAAAAACGAACCGTTAACATCGCTCTTTCCAATACTTTCGGTTTTGGTGGACACAATGCCAGTCTCATTGTCAAGAAATTCCAGAAATAAGAAGTTTGTGTTAGAGAAAATAGTTTTCCAAATAAGGCTCTTTATGTTACGGCATAGAGAGCCTTATTTGTCTTTTTATAAACTGTTGGGCTTCCTCCCTCATAACATTGGACTTTATCAACAGGCCGTTACCCATCGTTCAGCCTCTTTCACGGACAAGGAGGGGCGGAAGGTCAATAACGAGCGTCTGGAATTTTTAGGAGATGCCGTATTCACTTTGGTGTCGGCGGACATTTTATATCATGCTTTTCCGGAGAAAAAGGAGGGTTTTTTGTCTAATTCCCGCTCCCGAATCATTCAACGGGAGACCCTCAATCAGATTGCGGTGGAAATGGGTCTTGATAAGCTGGTACAGTCTGACGTGCAGATTGTATCCCATAACAATTATATCTACGGGAACGCTTTCGAGGCGTTAATCGGTGCCGTTTACCTGGATGTCGGTTTCAAGCGGTGCCGTCGGTTTATTGCGGAACGCATTTTCGCCCCCTATATAGATTTGGAAAAGATTACCCAGACGGAGATTAATTTCAAATCGAAACTGGTCGAATGGGGACAACGCCAACATGTGCATATCGGTTGGAAACTTGAGAGTGCTTCGGTGGACGAAAATAACAATCCTCTCTTTACGGTGTGTGCTATTGCCGGTCAGGTTGAGGGGGAAGCGGCCACTGGTTATTCTAAAAAGGAGGCGCAACAAAAGGCGTCCCAACTTATCTTGAGAAAGCTATACCAGGATAAGGATTTCCTGCGGGCTATTCTGTACACGGAGAGAAATGCTTCTATTACAAGTGCGGACGGGGCAGATGCCGAAAGGGAATCAGTCACGCAGGACCAAAAGGGACTCATTTCCCATATTGAAGAGCAGGTCAATGATGGAGAGTGTCGGTAGAAATCCCCATTTCATCGAAAAAACCTGGTAATAGGGGCGGGGTAGCAGCTCCTTTATAGGCTTATGCTTGGGACTGATAGCTTCCCGTAAGTCAACCGCATCGTCTGTGGGGGAAAGAAAGGAGTCGCTATAGGTTATGGAAGGGGAAATATTCAATAGGCGCAGAATCATCTCTTGCAAATCCTGATTATAGTCAAGTAGAAAACGTCCCGCTTGGGGTTTCTGGTAAAAGGGATAGAAATCATCCCGGAAATATTCAAAAAACGGTGAGGAAGAGTAGGCTGAGGTTATGGCATTCCAATGGATATGTTGCCAATGGTTGTGCTTGGAAATGCGCATATCCTTCGTAAAGGGCTTGCCCGGGAGGGTGCGCTCTACAGGGATGGTTAAGGAGAGTGGCCCTCCTGCCGACATAATGATGCAGCGATTGCGGTAGCTCTGTTTTATATAGTGGCTGTGCGCCTCAATGACGGTGTGGTCGTAACGGCAGATGGCCTTATAGTAAAATATGGGAGCTAAATAGGCTGTCGATAGATAGAGTGTTGACATGGCTGTTACAGCGCTGAGGCCGACCGGAAAAGACGTTTCCAACGGATATATCCGTCAAACCACGTGCGGTCTTTGTCAATCGAAAGCCATACGAAGAGAGGTTTCCCTACAATATGGTCTTCCGGAACAAATCCCCAAAAACGACTGTCGGCCGAATTGTCCCGATTGTCCCCTAACATCAGGTAATAGTCCATTTTAAATTGGTACGTGTCACTCTTTTCTTCATTGATGAAGAGAGACCCCTCCCGCCATTCAAGCTGATTCCCTTCATAATTGCGGATAATCCGTTCATAAAGGGGAAGATTGTCGGCCGTAAGCTGTATGCTTTCGCCCCGTTTGGGTATCCACAAAGGACCGAAATCGGAGCGTGTCCATCCGTATCCTGCCCCTAAGGGATAGGTCTCTCCTCCGAAAATTCCGGGTTCTTGTACGACTTTGGCGACGTAGGGGTATTGCTTGATTCTTTTCAGGGCTTCTGAGGTAAGAGGCATATGGTATATGGTCGGCAATGTACCGTCAGCATTCGGCATAAATCCCAACGCTACTAAATCTTTATACCAGTTTTGTTGGCTGGAGACGAGATAGCGGTCATCTACGCTTACCCCTAATTCCCTAAACTGTTTTTCCGAGAAATGGTATCCGGCTTGCAACATGACAAAATAGTTGAACTGCATATTCCGGGGATTTTCAAGGGCCTTCCCATCGATATACACTTGGTTGTCCCGTATTTCAAAGGTATCTCCAGGCATACCGATGCAACGCTTTACATAGTTTTCCCGACGGTCAACCGGACGGTATTCCACTTCCCCGAATTGTTCTCTGTTCTGTTTCACGGCATCGTGCCCTACATAGTAGACGAGGGTGTAGTAGTCCGGATTGGGTACCCGTACGGCCACCGTATCTCCTGCTGGGAAATTGAAGACCACAATGTCTCCCCGTTTTACCTGGCCCAGCCCTGCCAACCGGTGATAAGGCCATGAAGGCCATTCTACGTACGATTTGATATTCAGTACAGGAAAGGTGTTTTGTACCAACGGAAACGACAAAGGCGTATTGGGTACACGGGGGCCGTAACTCAATTTGCTTACAAAGAGATAGTCTCCTACCAACAGCGATTTCTCTAAAGAAGAGGAGGGTATTTTGTAGTTTTGAAAGAGGAAGATATTAATCAGATATACCGCTATGAGGGCATAAATGATGGCATCCACCCATTCCATGATTCGCAATACTGTTTTGTTTTTGGATTTTTTCCAGAAGGTCCAGGGAATATAGCGTGTTAGGTAAATGTCGAATAAAAGGATAAAAAGTAGTAGGATATAGTAGTTGTGCAACCATATCGCAAATAGGATTAATAGGATTGCCGCTACACAGAATCGTATCCAACGAGACCTTTTTACCGCTTGTAACCGTTCTTTCAGCGAAAGAAGTAATGTAGACATATCGGGGGATAATTAAAGTTTTAGCATATCCTGCATGGTAAAAAATCCCTTTTTCCCATAGATGAACTCTGCGGCGACAACGGCACCTAAGGCGAATCCTTTCCGGTTTTTGGCATCGTGTGTAAGGGTGATGGTGTCAACATCACTCTCGTATATGATACTGTGGCAACCAGGCACTTCGTCTCTTCGGATGGCTTTGATGCCTATCTCTCCCGTTGCCGGTTCACGTCCCTCCACCCAAGAAGTTTTGCGGTCGAGGTTCTCTATAATGTCATTGGCTAAGGAGATGGCGGTACCGCTCGGAGCGTCGAGTTTGTGTATGTGGTGTGTCTCCTCTATTTTTACCTCATAGAGGGGAAATTGGTTCATGATGTGGGCCAAATATCGATTAAGTGCAAAAAAGAGGTTTACCCCTAAGCTGAAGTTCGAAGCATAGAAAAAGGTTTTTCCCTTCTTTTGGCAGGCCTCTTGTATTTCCGGGAGATGTTCCGTCCATCCCGTTGTCCCTGAAACCACAGGAACATTGGCGGCAAAAGCTTTCCGGTAATTTTCCAAGGCGGCTGAGGGAGTGGTGAATTCAATGGCGGCATCCGCCTTGCGGAAAGATTCCGATTCGAACTCTTCAGGGTTTTCCACGTCGATAATCGATACGATTTCGTGTCCTCTGCTACGGGCCACTTCCTCAATGATATGCCCCATTTTGCCATATCCTATCAAAGCAAGTTTCATGGGAATTGTGTTTTATAACATCCGTAAAAATATGACCTTTCCGTCAATTATCATATATTTTTGCAAATATAGCGATTTTCTCCTGAGAAAGTCTGAAATTTGGGAGAGATACACGTTTATGGAGAAGCTGCTTTATTATATGTGGGAACACCGTCTGTTGGGTCGTGTTCCCGCACAGACCACCGGGGGCGAAACGATTGAGGTAATCGATCCGGGTCGCCGTAATCCCGATTCAGGTCCGGATTTTTTCAATGCCAAGATACGCATCGGCAATCGCATATGGGCCGGAAATGTCGAGATGCATTTGCGGTCGAGCGATTGGGTTTCGCACCGGCATATGGACAATCCGGCATACGATTCGGTCATATTGCATGTCGTCACGGAAGCGGATGTGCCGATTTATCGTACGAATGGAGAGGAAATACCCCAATGGGTGGTGCCTATTCCTGTGCAGTTGCAGAAGGATTATATTTTTCTTACAACACAAAGCCGGTCGTTGCCCTGCCAAGAGCGGCTGTATGAATTGTCCTCCCTGTTTTTGACCGATTGGTTCGCTTCCTTGGCTATCGAGCGGTTGCAACAGAAAAGTGACCGCATTCTCAGGCAGCTCAATCAGTACGAAGGAAACTGGGAAGAGGTCTGCTATGTCACCCTATCCCGTAGTATGGGGTTCGGCATCAATGGGGATGCTTTTGAGCGGTTGGCCCGTAGTCTGCCGTTGCGTTTCCTGCAAAAACACGCCGACTCGTTGGTGCAGATTGAGGCCTTTCTTTTTGGTCAGGCGGGGTTGCTTGCCGACTGCCGCTCAACCGACGATTCGTATTATCAAGGCTTGTGCCGGGAATATGATTTCCTCCGGAACAAGTTCTCCCTGACCCCTATCCCTCCGGAATGTTGGAAATTTTCCCGTTTACGGCCGACCAACTTCCCTCATCAGCGCATCGCTCTGCTCGCCCAACTGATTCATCGGGGATTCCAGCTTTTCGCCAATTTGTTGAATTGTACAGACGAAAAGGAGGTGCAGACGGTTTTTGAGATTCATCTGGAGGGGTATTGGCATACGCATTATACGTTCGGGACAACCTCTCTACCTCGTTCGAAGACCTTGGGTCGGGGTGCCATAAGGTTGCTTATTATCAATTGTGTGGCACCGTTACTTTATGCCTATGCTGTCCGTTCGGGGAATGAACGGATAGCCGACCGTGCCATGCGTTTTCTGGAAGAGTTGCCTGCCGAAGACAATCACATTGTACGGTCTGTTACCGCAGCAGGGATTAAAGTACGGTCGGCTCTGGATAGTCAGGCGGCGATACAGCTGTACACCTCTTATTGTGACCCCCATAAGTGTATTTATTGTCGCATCGGGCATCGGCTGCTTTCTTCTCATTTTCCGAAGGAGCCTACCCCTTAGTTTGTGTCTTTGAAGTTAAGAGAGGGGGCTGTGCCATCGGACACAGCCCCCTCTTCGTTGGAAAGTCATTTTTCTTAGGAGTTATTCCTCTTGTGAGAAGATATAGGTCACTATCTTACCCGGCTCCCACTCCTGTTCGTTGTCGGTCAAATCCGTTTGACGCAGGTTGGCTTTCAAAGTCTTTTCCTCTCCGCCATCGGGGGTGTACGTCACCGTTATTGCTGCATCCTCTCCCAACCGTTGTGGCAGCAGCATCAGGGTATAGTTCCCTGTCAGGATTTTCGTATTGTCTGTTGCGGTAAACGTTCCCTCTATTTCATAGGTAGTGGTTTCGCTTTCCAAAGTCCAACTCCCCTTCGCTAAGTCATAGGTACCCTGACCTTGGATGCCCGAGAAGCTGATGCTCGAGATAGTCCCCTCCGGCACACTCCCGCACTTCAGCTGTACGGCCGTGAGGATATGGTTGAATTCGAGCGATACGCTGCTTTCACTCTTCGTCTGGTCTGTCACCGTCGCTACGACCAAGTCTTTTTGTTCATCATAACTGGAGGGGACGGTATAGGCGATTTGTGGCAGATTGCTGGTTACGTCGAGACTGACTTCAAGGCTGCCATCCGCCACATCTCCCAACGATGTCGGGGCATAGGCGAAGAAAGCCAACCGGTAGTCTGTCGAAGGCCAGTAGCGGGCCGGATCAAAGGCCCAGAGGCTTCCGTTTTGCGTTACCGTACCTTCTTCGATATAGAGGTTCGTTTCAGGACTATTATTCCAACTCTCTTCGCTGCTATAGGCATAGGCGTAGACGGAGAAAGTGGAGAGGCTGCTCACTGTCAGTGTTGTGGCACGGCTTTTGGCGGCGGTGAAGGGATTCTCTTTGTTCTCCGTCACAGTGGTGCGCAGGCAAAGATTCCCGCTATCAAAAGTCCCGCCCTCAAAAGCCGTGGTTCCGAGGGTGGAACGGGTCTGGGCTACCGCCCCTTCGCCTCCCTTGAGGGTGACCTCAAAGCCGATGCCGGAGGTTGTCCCTGTAATGCCCTCGAAGTCTGACTCATCGTTGCAACCAACTATCGCCGCTGCACACAGGCAGAGGGCGGTACCTATTATCTTACGACTGTTTCCCGTTTTCATCGTTTTTTCGGGTGCTTTCTGCACCCCGTGGTGACCGGACGGGGAGATCCAACCCCGTCCGACCTCTCTTATCGGCCGAAGGACCGAATAGTATTAGTCAGCATCAGCCGGATACCAATCCATCTCTTCATCATCTGTCTCAGGGACAAACTCGTCCACCGTTACAGTATAAGTAATAGGTGTAAGGATAGGATTGTTGTCGTCATCCACACCGGCATCATCACCCGTACCGAATTTGAAGGTATAGGTGTACTTCTTACCGGCTTCCCAGTTGATGGCCACGGGGATATTGGCATCGCCCCAAATGTAATCTTGCTTCTCTTCATCATAATCTCCAAACAAATAACCATCGTAAGAGTCACCCATGTTCGAGATGAGGCACTTAAGTGTAAAATAGGGACCCTCTTTATAGTTTGTCTCTTCCGCTACGACATTTTCCGATATCTGCGGTATAAGCATCATAACGTAATCTGTGATGTTTGTTAAATCTTTGGAAGTAACTTTACCACTACGATAAAGTAATGAATATATATCGTCAAACTCGATTGCATAATGTGTGGTATCTTCACTCAGAGTCCATTCCACGGGTGTCGGTTCGGTATTAGTTCCATCATAGTTAGTACCTGTACTCATTGTAGGCAGGGTAAAGGAGCCACTTCCATAGACGTTATGAACCGAGATGCCTTTGACCAAAGGGCAGATGTGGGTGTTGGAATTTTCCAGTTTGAAGGCAATCTGCGAGAGGGCATGGCGGAAATTCAAGGGAACATTACCGTCATAACTATCCTTAGTTAGATTCGGCTCTACCGCATAAATCAGATCCTCCTGCTCGGTGACAGTACTGGGTACCGTGTAGGTAATCGTTTTGGTATCTTCAATAGAAGTCCCCGTATAAGTAAAAGTCCCCGTATTGAAGGCATAGAAATCAAGAGAGAAGTGGCTTGGCCAATAGTAGGTATCCGTACCTGTATAGACTCCATCTTGCAATTGGATGTCATCATAGAAGTATCTGCCCTTGGCATCGTAATCTTCAAGGGCATAAACGGTAAATGATTCCGGTTGGATGCTGTTGCTGTAGAGGTCGCTCGCCCGGGTCGCCTTGTTGGTGACCACGCTGTAGGTGATTTCCTCTCCGTTGGCGCTGGGACTTACCCCCAACACCTTGTCGTCGCTGCAGGAGGCCAGCGACGCTACCGCCAACACTCCCAAAAATAGACTTCTTG
>JAJQIP010000057.1:0-2232 GCA_021199145.1 Porphyromonadaceae bacterium
GTCTTGTTTCACCCCTTCGCCGGCGTAGTAGCACATGCCTAAGAAGTATTGGGCTTCGGCTAACTCCTGATAGGCGGCTTTGCGGTACCAGTAGAAGGCTTTGTCGAGATTCTTCTCGACCCCTTTACCTTCGTTGTAGCAGACTCCGAGGGTGAATTGTGCCTCGGCCAGTCCCTGCTCCGCCGCTTCGGCGAACCAGCGGGCGGCTAAGGTGTCGTCGGGGGTGACCCCGAAGCCGTTGGCGTAACAGAGTCCTAACCCTTGTTGCGCTTCGGCCATGCCTTGCCGAGCCGAGGCTTCGTACCAGCGGACGGCTTGGGTGTAATCTCTCTTCACCCCTTTTCCCCGAAAATAGCAGGTGGCCAGGAGGTATTGCGCTGCGGGGTGTCCCTGACAGGCCGCCTTTTCGCTCCACCGGAAGGCCTGTTTGTAGTTGCGGGAGACACCTCTTCTGTAGTAGTAGCACTCACCGAGACGGTATTGGGCCTGCATATCACCTGCATTGGCGGCGACGGCGAAATAGTCGGCGGCCGCCTTGTATTTCCCGGCGGCATAGGCCTCTTCGCCCAGGACTGTAGCTCGGGCCTCTTCTTGTTCTTGGGCGTGGGTCACTCCACAGCCGAAGAGGAGGATAAGGGTGAGAAGGAGGGTCTGTTTCACGATAGGGGGTTATTTGCGGGTTTTTTTGTCAGCTTTGACGGGTTGTGCCGGTTCCTGTAGCGGGGTAATCTCGACGGCGGAACAGTTCTGCTGGAGCAGTTGCGGTTCGCCGGAAGGATTGTTGAGGCGGACATCGTCTACCCGGGTATCGGATACCTTATCTAAGAAGAGCAGGGCTCGGGGGTCGGCCTGACGACACTCCAAGGTGACGTTGCGTAACCGGACTCCTTCGGCCTCTTTGATGTAGAGTCCGGAGGCGGGGGCATCGGCGAATAGGAGGGTTTCAGGATACTCCTTCTCTCGGTCGGGCAAATCTCGGTTGGCGGCATAGGCGGCCTCTCCGCCTCCCTCACAGATAATGTGGACATCGGTGAGGGTGATATTCTCTACGGGGTGACCCGTGATGCCGGTGATGGAACTGGTGATGCAGCCGTACATCTCGGCAGTGAGGTTGGAGATGTGGATATTCCGCACTCTCCCGACCGGTTGGGAGGGTCCGCCGTCGTAGTAGTTGCGCCCCCGATTGGCCAACCGGATGAAGAGGGGGGTCATCACGCCGTTCATGGAGATATTGGTGAGGTTGAAATTCTCGAGGATGGCTCCGTCAACGCTCTCGATGGCCAGTCCTCCTAACGCTCGGTGAGGACGGTCGTAGATGGTCGCCTCATCGCTGCGGCGGAAGGTGCAGTTGGCGACGGTGAAGTTGCGGAAACCGCCGTTGGTCTCACTTCCCCACTTCATGGCGTTGCAGTTGGCCGCTATGACGCAGTTGGCCACGACCACGTTTTCGCAGCGGCCGGTGGCGTTGGTGCTCTTAAAGCAGATGGCGTCGTCGTCGGTGTCGAAGAGGCAGTTGACGATGCGTACCTGACGGCAGTTGTCTACGTCGATGCCGTCGTTGTTGTAGTTGCCGTGGTTGTAGACTTCAATGCCATCGACAAAGAGGTCTTCGCAGTCGAGATAGTGCTGGGTCCAGGCCGGGGAGCAACGTAAGTGCAGACCGGCGAGTCGGATTCCCTTGCAACTGATCATGCGGATAAGGTAGGGCCGACGGGTGATGCCCATGAGGGTCTCTGTCTCGGTGGCGGGATAGTTTTCCAACGACCCTTGTCCGTCGATGGTCCCCTCACCGTAGAGGGCAATATCTTCGGCTCCTTCGGCGAAGAGGAGGGACCGGTTGCAGTAGCGGTTGACGTGCGAGACATATTGTGCTTCGTGTGGGGGATAATCTTCCAGACGGGGCGAACCCAACAGAACAGCGCCTCGGTTGAGACAAAGGGCGACGTGACTTTTCAATACCAGCGTACCGCTGAGGTAGCGTCCGGCCGGCAGGAGAACGGTCTCTCCACCGAGGGCGGCCGCGGAATCGATGGCCGCTTGCAGGGCTGGGGTGTCGAGGGTGATGCCGTCGCCTTTCGCCCCGAAATCCCGTACATTGAGGGCGGCTGGGGTGTGTGTTGCACAGACAAGGAGGAGTAGCAGGAAAAAGAGTTTTTTCATCGTAGGTTCCATTCTGGTTTTGGACTCCCTTAGGGGCGATTGTCGCCGCCGGAAGGAGAGGGGTATTTGGAC
>JAJQIP010000057.1:2242-2722 GCA_021199145.1 Porphyromonadaceae bacterium
GGTTTATTCTATGGATAATGATTGTATTATTCTTTAGATTTAATGGGTTTCTATCGGCCAGTGTCCTGAGTGTGTTGTTTTTGGGATTTAATCGGTTTTTCGGACAATGTCCGGATTGTTTTTTCTTCGGACAAAGGTTCTAAGGGCGTTAGATTTTTGGACAAAAATAGCGAAAATCCAGGAAAAAGAGGCCTCTTCCCTCTTCTTTTTCCCGTTACAGAGAATCACAATAGGTCTTGTTAGGTACTCTTCCGCTCTCCCCACGGAGTGGGGTTATAATGTCTGCTTAGTTGTTAATCGAGACTGTCAGCGAAGGGGTGGTCGAAATCTGTTTGTGTCGTTGTTATTCGAACGCTGTTAGTGACGCTGTTTATCGCATCATCCATAAAGGGAAGTGGTGCAGGGTTGCACCCTACCCCCCCTACCCGAAAAAAAAAAAAGAATAAGTTAAACCAAGCCGAGGCCAGGGGTTTTGACCAA
>JAJQIP010000018.1 GCA_021199145.1 Porphyromonadaceae bacterium
CTACGGTTTCGTTGTCTTCTCTACCCCAAATTTCTATTGCGCCGGCGAAATACTTTTTTGGAAGAGATTTACCTTCTTTTTTGAAAAAATTCGTGAATAAACCTTTGAACGGGGTTTGGTGGGAAACCAGCGTGTCAAAGGTTTTTGGTTTGTCATGTTCTGTCGGGTTGTCGTGTTCTCGTACCTTTTTGAGAATTTCCGCACAAATCGAGTGGCGGATAAAAATATCGCTGTCTGCGGTTTTTAAGTCTCGCGTAGTTTTTGTTTTATTCTCGCCATCATGCAAAGTGTAAACGCATTTTCCGTTATGTTCGCGATTCCAGCGGAAGAAGCACACCCCACCGGAGATATTTGTGCCTTGGAACACATAATTTGACTCCAAAAAGTCATGTAAAATGTCAAATCGGGTGTCTGACAGAATTTTTTCGCGGAAGGCGGACATTTCATTGCCACTCGCTGTCATCCAGCGCGACGGCATGATCATCGAGATGTATCTCGGATTTAGTGATTTGGCTAATTCCACGAAGTGATGATAGATCGGATCATCTGTTGTATCTTTCAGTTCCTTTTGATACGGCGGATTGCCGATGATTGCGTCAAAGTCTATCTTAGTTTCCGGTGTTTTGATTTTTTCGTTGGGGTAGTGTTCATTTTTCTCGGTGGAGTTGACGAGAGAGGCGAAAGTGATGGTTTCTCCGGTTTTCCAGTCCTTGACTTTGCAAAGGGTGTTTCCGAAGAGAGGTTGATCTGAGCGCGTAAAGGGCACGGCGCAGGTCATCGCGTCCATTTGGAAGACGTTCCACGAAATGATCTCCGCGATGTCTGCCATTTGCCCCGCAGTGGGCGCTTCTGAGAACTTGTGGCAGAAGTAATCGTAGAAGGAGAAAAGCAGGTTTTCGCGCGCGAGCAGCAGGCTGTCGCCCTGAAATTCAAATGCGTAAATGCTTTGAAATGCGCGTTTTGCCCACTTGAAAAATTCTTCGCGCGTCGAGGTGTTTTCGCTGACGACGCGGAGTTTTCGATCCAACAAACCGATTCGTCGGGAAATCCGTATTACCGTGGGTTTTCTCTTTTGCCTCGCGCTGTCGTAGCGGCTGACCAAATACGGTGCCTCCCCGCATGCAATTTCCATGCGGACGAGTTCGATGTAGTCTTGCCACGATTTGCCTTTGCCGACGCCTGCCGTGGGAGGGAATACGATTCTGCCGCGATGTTTTGCGCCTTCGGGAATGGGCGCCCAAGTCTCGACGCCGTTTTTGTTGTTTTCGCGGTTAAAAACGCATTTTCCCCCGAACCATGCTTCGTCGATCAGGTTGTTTTGTTTGTTGCAAACCCAACTCGGGGTAAAGACTTCTGCTCGCTCTTTTGTTCGTGAGCGCTGCTCCTTTTGCGATTTTACGCAGCGCGGTTTGATGAAATCTTGCGCGAGGTCTTCCTCTACGAGTACGTCAGTCGCGAACCTTTCATTGTAAAGTTTGAACTCTCCGGGCTTGAAATTTTCATAATCCCGCGTCGCCCAGATTATGTTTTCCCCTGTCGTTTGGTCTGCGAGCAGGAATTTGAAGGCGGCAGGGAATGCCTTCTGAATTTGGCTTTCTTTTAAATCGACGCTTTTACAAAACTTGTCGTGCCTGCAAAGGTTCTCTCTTTCTCTTGGCTTATCCGCAACAGGTGTGTCGTCGCTCCCGCCTCCGTTGTGGGGCGTTGCGGCATTGTTGTCGGTCTGTTGCGGCATGAGAACTTGTGCAGAGTAGAGGCGGGGGTGTTGTAATCCCATGCGCAAAATGCCCGCACAGACTCTTCCGCGCAAGTTTTTTTACGACGCTGCCTCGCGGTCTTCCGCAACAATGAAAATTTTTTGCTCGACATTCCGCTCTCGCGTTTGTGGCGGGCAGCGCTGCAAATGTTGTGCTGAATGTGTGCGCGCGGTGCAAAGTTCTGTGTTTTGCGGACTTTGTGGCGACGACGAGGCGTCGCGCCGGTAACAGAAACTCGCGCGCGGCGGATGTAGCGCGCAGGAATGCGGCTCACGGCATGGGGGCAATCATTTTTTCGATGAAAGCGATTTCCTCATGCGTGAAGCCGTATTTTTTGTAAAGCTTCTCGTCCGACCATTCCTCGGAAAAATCCTGCATCGGGACAAAGGAATAGACGTCAGATGTTCCGTGTTGGGTGATTTTTTTTAATCCGACGAGCAGGCGAAAAGTCTTTGTATTCAAATACAAGAGCGCATTTTTTGTTTCATGTTCTCTTTTAAACGGGCCAATCAAAAGAAGCGTTTCAGTGCAGGCGGAGTTTGGAGGTCCGAACTCGGGTGTCCCGAGAATTTGTGTTGGGATAGTTTCTCCTATTGCTCCGCAACCATATGCGTATGGGACAAAGATTTTGTAGCCTTTAAGGCGACTTTTGATTGGTTCGTTTATTTTCAAATTCCCGTCTTTGTCTTCGTGGTGAAAATAAGTGTCAGAAACGTATTTAACTACGCGCTTCGGCTTTTTTGAATCCGGCTTCTCTAATCCGAGAATTGCGATTCCTGTTCTCCTGTAATTTAGTCTGCGACCAACCTTATTGAA
Source organism: Porphyromonadaceae bacterium (assembly GCA_021199145.1). GTDB lineage: Bacteria > Bacteroidota > Bacteroidia > Bacteroidales > UBA11471 > Caccoplasma. The sequence goes on from JAJQIP010000018.1 coordinate 2,574, forward strand.
GAAGTCCGTTGCTAATCCAAATGGCTTTCTTTCGGAGACGATTGGCGCGAATGACTTCCAGTTGGGTTTACTACAGATTTTTTCGAGAATTGAAGCGCACAAGTCGTATCGGATGAAAATATCGCTGCCTTCCGTTTTAAGATAT